>JBBKVZ010000039.1:0-4167 GCA_037968715.1 Pseudomonas sp. | reverse complement strand
CCGTCGAGGTGTTGCAACAACTCGGTTATGAGCCAGAGCAGATCGCCGAACTAAAGGCCGCTAAGGTGATTGGCTGAATAGTCTCGGCGTGGTGTGCTGCGGCGTAGGGTGGCCTCGCGGCAGCTGGCCGCCACGCAATGGCGGCTCTGTGGGACTGTTCGTTGCGCTGCTGAGCTTAGCTTGCGATTTTCCGGCAGCAGTATTTGGCAGGGTTTATTCGACCCGTTGCTGGCCGCTAAACACCAAAGTGGCGCGGCAACGACGGCACAGATAACGGCGTCCTTTACTCACTAATGCATGACGCTGGGCACTAAAGGCGAAGTCTTGCTCGGCACAGTGGCAACGGTAGACGTAACGAGTTGCTGTGCGCCGCTCTACTGCATAGCTATGGCAGCGGTGCGGCGGTAGTTCATAGACCCCACGCATAATCAATTGCCATTCCTGGCCGTGGGCTTGAATGCGCGAGCCAAACATCTGATGGGCGACTAAATGGGCGACTTCGTGAGCGACCGTCTGTTTGAGGAAGTCTTCGTGGTTAGCCTGATACAGCTGCGGGTTAAAACGCAGCATGTTCTCGGTCAGGTGGGCTACGCCGGCTTTTTGTCCGCGCAATTTAAAGCTGACGGTGGGGCGCGCGAAACTGCGTTTAAAAAAAACCTCGGCTTGTTGGTAGCAGGCTTCAATGCGTTGGTTGAGTTGTTCTGGCATGCATGGCTCCGAGTAATCGGCCAATTATGCCCAAGCGAGTTAAAGCTGACAGCCAGAAAACGACGAAGCCGCTATATAAGCGGCTTCGATTGTGGGTAAACGCAGTTAGCTGGTGTACACCGGGCCAACACCCATGCCCCAGAAAATCACCGACAGGGCCATCATCGACACCAGCACCACCAAGCCCACGGCCAGTACTGAGCTTGAGAACAGAAAGCCTTCATCCGTCGGAATGTTCATAAAGGTCGGAATGCCGACATACAACAGGTACACCGTGTAGCAAATGGCGGCAGTGCCGACGAACATGGCGAGCCACAGGTTTGGGTAGAGGGCCGCTAGCCCGCCAATGAACAGCGGTGTGGCGGTATAGGCGGCAAACACCACACTCTGCGCCATGGTTGGCGCAGCGTCGTAGGTGCGGGCCATCCAGTGCACCACTGCAGCCATTACCGCAACACCGGCAAGCATGGCTAGATAAGACATTATGGTCATTTGCAGCGCACTGTTTTGCGTGAGCATCACCGGCGCCCCATTGCCGATAGTCCAACCTACTTTGGTGGTGCCTATAAAGGCGGAGATTGCTGGGATAGCAGCCAGCAACAAGACGTGGGTGAGATACATGTGGCTGATGCTTTCCTCATCGCCACGAATTTCTTGCCATTCCTCATCGGGATGGGTGAAGAGTCCCCAAACGTGGTGGATCATGTGGCACCTCCTGCTCTTATTGCGATCGCCCCCAGCGGGCGCTCGGAGCGTGTGAGTAACGCTGCCGAGTGCTGCGACCGTATGTCGCAGTATAGGCAAGGCTTCAGCGCGGCGTAGGTGCATCCCTTAGAGCAAATTTGCGTGAGAAATTCATTTGTAATAGCTCTGAAGTATTTCAAATGCGTGATTGATCGATTGCAGCCGGCTGGTGCTGCCGCCACGGTCGGGATGATGCTGGCTGACTAACTGGCGGTAGCGGTATTTGATGCGGCTAAGGTCGAGTGTAGGCGTGGTGTGTAAGTCGAATAGCTCCAGGGCGGCACGCTGGTCGTCGCCACTTTGCAAGCGCTTCCAGAAGCTGGCGAGCAGTTGTTCAACGTCGCTGGCGCTGGTGCCTTGCAGTTGTTGCAAGTCAAGGTAGTAGTCGCGCAGTGGGTCGTGTTCGCTTAGCGCCTGACTACCAGCTTGGTAGGGCTGTAATTGGCAGCACAGCGGGCTTATATGCAGGTGCGCACGAGCTTCCTGCCAAAGGTGGTCGCGCAAGCGATAGAGCGCATTGAAGATTAAAAAATGAGTTTGAAACAGCGCCAACTGCGGGTCTGCTGGGAGGTCGGCTAGGTGCACCGATTGTTGCTGTCTAAGTTGTTGGATCAATTGGTATTCACTGCAGCCTGCTGGGGCTGCTTGGAGGAATGCCAATAGTTGCTCGGTAAGCGCGGTGGGGCTTGCAAGTTCAGAGTTCATCTTTCGAGATTAGCACAGCATTTTCGCCGTTTGCGGTGCTGGGGTGTGCCGGGCTTTGTGGGTAAAATGCCCAACTTTTACGACTCTGCGGATTTCAGCGCACCATGGCTAGCCTTTCAGTCCATCAGAACAAGCTTCAAAAACGCCTGCGCCGCTTAGTCGGCGAGGCGGTCACCGATTTCAATATGCTTGAAGAAGGCGACAAGGTGATGGTCTGCCTGTCTGGCGGTAAAGACAGTTACGCCATGCTGGATATGTTGCTGCACCTGCAAAAGGTGGCGCCGATCAACTTTGAACTGGTCGCGGTCAACATGGACCAGAAACAACCGGGTTTCCCCGAAGACGTGTTGCCTGCGTACCTGGAGGCCGTCGGTGTGGCGTATCACATCATCGAAAAGGACACCTATTCGGTAGTCAAAGAGATGATCCCGGAAGGCAAAACCACTTGCTCGCTGTGCTCGCGCTTACGTCGCGGCACGCTCTATACCTATGCCGATGAAATTGGCGCGACCAAAATGGCCCTCGGCCATCACCGCGACGATATTCTGGAAACTTTTTTCCTGAATATGTTCTACGGCGGCATGCTCAAAGCGATGCCTCCCAAACTGCTCTCAGACGATGGCCGTAATGTGGTGATCCGCCCGCTGGCCTACTGCAAGGAGGCGGATATCGAGGAGTACGCGCAGCTCAAAGAGTTTCCGATCATTCCGTGCAATCTCTGTGGCTCGCAGGAAAACCTGCAGCGCCAAGTGGTTAAAGAAATGCTGACTGAATGGGAACGTAAAACGCCTGGGCGTACCGACATTATGTTCCGTGCGCTGCAGCACGTGGCCCCGTCACAACTGGCTGATCGTAGCCTGTTCGACTTTGCCAGCTTGCGTATTGATGACAGTGCTACACCGCGCTTTGTCGATTTGCTCAATATCTAATTCATACGCTGGCGGAGCAAAGATGCGCGACTACAAGTGGCTGCACGAGTATTGCCTGAATCGTTTTGGTTCAGCGGCGGCACTGGAGGCCTATTTGCCGACGCCGCGCACAGCGGCTGAACTGCGCCAAATCAGTGATGATGGTTATTTGTCACTGATCGCCCTACGGGTGTTTCGCGCCGGTTTAAAACACAGTTTGGTCGATGCCAAATGGCCGGCCTTTGAGAAGGCTTTTTTCGGTTTTGCGCCGGAAAAAGTGGTGCTTATGGGTGCTGAGCATTTGGAGCAGCTAATGCAGAATGCTCAGCTGATTCGCCATTTTGGCAAGCTCAAGAGCGTGCCGCACAACGCACAGATGGTGCTGGATGTGGCGCGTGAGTACGGCAGTTTTGGCGCGATGATCGCGGACTGGTCAGTCACCGATAGCGTTGGTCTATGGAAACTGCTTGCCAAGCGCGGTACTCATTTGGGCGGGCTGTCGGCGCCGCGCTTGCTGCGCATGATGGGCAAGGACAGCTTTATTCCCTCTGATGATGTGGTAGCTGCGCTCAAAGCACAGCAAATCATCGACAAGGCCCCCACCAGCCTTAAGGATCTGGCTGCCGTACAAGACGCCTTTAATCAGTGGCAGGCGCAAAGTGGGCGGGCCATGTGTCAGTTGTCGGTGATGCTGGCACACACGGTTAATCACTGAGAATCAACACCGTAGGCGTGGCAGAGGTGCAAATCTGAGTAGCTGCGCCGCTGAGCTGACGAACGGTTGTTGAGGATTGTGGCGTGCATTTTGCTGTCAGCGGTCGTGCCGTTATCCACAGTGCTACGCCTTGTAGATAGGGCTTTGGCGCTTTTTGCTGGGATGGGCGCATGCATCCCAAGGGATATTTTCAAGCTTGCCGCTTAGAATGTTTCGCCATGGCCAAAAGTCACACTTAGGCCAATTAAATTTGCATATGAGGGTTATGGAAGGCATATTCCCTGCCTTCGAATAAATAGAAAGACGGCCGTGCCCATGCTAAATCGCTTCGCACCTCTCGTTCCTTTGGCTTTTGTTGTGCTTCTGTCGGCCTGTACTGGGCCGCGT
>JBBKVZ010000038.1:0-3011 GCA_037968715.1 Pseudomonas sp. | reverse complement strand
TTAATCCGTAACCTTTACCAGTTCTACGCCTACGAGTCGTCGGACTGGGAACAAGAGGATGTGGAAATTGACGGACGCTTTTATCTGCATGAGCCGCATCTGGCCCTGTACTGGCAGCGTCCCGACTGGAGTGCGCAACTGATTCTGCTCGATGGCTTTATCGCCGGCTTCCTGCTTATCGAACGCAGTGAACTGGCCGGCGTCGATGCGCTGGAGTTTGCCGACTTATTCATCCTCAAAAAGTACCGGCGCCAAGGCATTGGTCGGGCGCTGGTGGAACAGGTGATTGGCGCCAGTCAGCAGCCGTGGGTGGTTAGTTTGTACCCGCAGGACCCACTCGGCGCACCGTTTTGGCAAAGCCTGCTCGGTGAGTTGCCGTGGCGTTCGGTGCAGTCGTTGGCGAATGCCGAGGAGCCGCAGTTGCTGATCTATCTGCTCAACGCGCGCCCGCACTCAAGCGCTGAGCTAGAAAGTCCGCAGCGTTAGCGGGGTGCTCAGTTTCGGCTAGTGGCGGGTGCTACTGGTCGTTTCGCTCAGGCCCAGGCAATACTGATTATTGCCATTGCGCTTGGCGGTATACATCGCTTGGTCGGCAATATGAAAAAGGCTATCAATGTCTGTGCCGTGCTCGGGGAACATGGCAATGCCAAGGCTGGTGCCAACGTGATGGTAGGTATCGCCCAAGCAGACGGGCTCAGACAAACGCTGCAGAATCTTCTCGCTGATCAATAACGCGTCGTCCTGCTGGCTGTTGGTGCGGGTTAACGCCTCGATAACCAATACAAACTCATCACCGCCCAGTCGCGCCACCATGTCTGTCCCACGCAGGGTTTGCTGCAGGCGCTGCGCAGTATTGACCAATATCTGGTCGCCCACGGCATGCCCGTGCTTATCGTTAATTTGCTTAAAACCGTTGAGGTCGATAAACACCAGCGCCACTCGGCTGGCGTTATTGCGCGCGTTTTGCAGCGCATGGGTTACATGCTCCTCCAGCAGCAAACGATTGGGCAGGCCGGTTAACGGGTCGTGCCGGGCGAGTTGTTGCAGTTCGCTGACGGAGGCTTTTTCGGCGCTGATGTCGCGCACCACACCCATCATCTTCACTGCTTGGCCGTTGGCATCCTTGACCACGTTGCCGGTTTCGCGCAGCCAATGGATGCTGCCGTCCGGCCAGATCACCCGATAGACTTCGTCATGGTTCGAGCCGCTTTCAATGCAGCGCAGTTCGCCAGCCCGCACTTGCTCGCGGTCATCTGGGTGCACGCAGCTACAGAACAGCTCATAGCTCGGGATCACTTCGCCCACCTTGAAGCCAAACAAGCCGTAGATAGCCTCAGACCAATACAGCGTTTCGGTATCGATCGACCAATCCCAGGTGCCAATGCTGGCAAAGTACTGGCTGCGCTTAAAGCGTTCGGCATCCTCGATGGGAGTGCCATGCGAGGGGCTTGTTGGGCTCAGCACAATGGCATGGCCGTGATTGGCCGTGGCAACACGACGCACATCCACGCCCTGTGGCTTGTCGGCCATTGGTAGCAGAATGCGCTGGCGCAGCAGGGGCTCGCTAAGTTGCGGTAACCAACTCTGCAATGGCGTGCCGTCCACAGGCGTGTTGGGGTTACCGAGCATCTGGGCGGCAGCATTGTTATGCAGGTTAATGACTCCGTCTGCATCTACCAGCAACAGCCCGTCCGGGTGGGCGTGCAGCAATGCGTGATGCTCCGCCAGCTGTTGTTTTAACTGGCGTTTCTGGCGCAGCAGCAGCGCCAGCAGCGGGCAAATAAGCAAGAGCGTCGCGATGAGGGTAAGGCCGGTAGCAAGCATGTTTTTTTTCGCTTAAGAAAAACGGGCGGCCGTAAACAGCGGCGAGTGAGGTTCAGTATGCCTGTTAAATGTAGGGTTATGTGTTGCTGGCTGGTCAGCCAGCTGGGCGCCGCCTAGCTGGCGTGCTTGGTCGCTGGCTAGCCCTGTACTTATTTCGGTAAAGCTTGCATTTATTTGATTAAAACAGCGGTACTTAGTCGGTATAAAAGGTGATTTATTACCGTGTGTCGGATTTGTTAGTGGTTTATTTAAGTAAATGAACTATGTGGTCGATAAGGTTAAGTTCTACAAAAATACTCAGTGGCTACGCAGAAAAGATAAATAACTTCGCTGAGCATAAAGACTATATGCTGACCGGAGAGGCTCAAGCCGAATAGGCAAGAGCGGCAAATAAATAGCTAAAGTTCGCAAAATAAATAAACAGGCAGGACGCCGTAAATAGGATTTATTCTCATAACATCCCAAGCGTCTTTAAAAGCCCTGCATCCACTAATTAAATACTACTGATTTCGGCTTTGCCGGCGTGCTTCGGATTCGAGCAGCCGGGAAGCGTTGTTGGGCTTGGTGTTTTATATTGGTGCTCTTGTCAAATATCAACGAGCATTAATAAAAGGCAGTCTTGATTTTTAATATTTTATTTATTCGGTGTGTTTTTAGAGTTAAAAATTGGCCGTGATAGTTTTTAGCGATTAAAGATCAAGTCTGGCCGTTAAATCCACTATTTCTGCGCTGTGTGGCTTCAAACCCGTTGTAGCTTTGCCGTTAATTGTGGTCGAAGTGGCGGGCGTCAGCTGTTTTGAGCTGCAAGTTACCAACCTAGTTACGGCCTACGTTCGCTGGCGCACAAACGCCAGCGGGCAGTTAGGCAAACAATGTAAGCCCGCATATGCGGAAACTGGCGAATTGTCAGGTTTTTTGTAAAACGTTGCACTGGAGTACATCACATGAGCATTTCTAAACTGCTATTAACCGGCTTCGCGCTTACCTTCTTGGGCCTTAGTGGTTGCTCGAACATGTCTCACCAAGACAAAACCACCGCTGGCGGTGCCGTGATTGGTGGCGTGGCGGGTAACTTGTTATGCGGCGGCGTGCTTTGCACCGGCGTTGGTGCAGCAGTAGGTGGCGTGATCGGTAACGAAGTTGGCAAAAAGAAGTAAGTTTCATTGAGCGCCTCCACGCATTGCGTG
>JBBKVZ010000037.1:0-7438 GCA_037968715.1 Pseudomonas sp. | reverse complement strand
AATCGCGGACCGCAATCGCTTGAAACTCTGCGTTTTTTGTATGCCATGCGCGACTCACTGGTCTGCGTACTGGGCAATCACGACCTGCACTTATTAGCCGTGGCGCACAACATCGAGCGGCTGAAGAAGAACGACACCCTGCAAGAAATACTCGACGCCCCGGATCGCGCAGACCTACTCAACTGGCTGCGTCAGCAAAAAATGCTGCACTACGATCCTGAGTACAACTGCGTGCTGGTGCATGCCGGCATCCCCCCACAGTGGACGCTGGAAAAAGCCCTTAAACGTGCCGCCGAAGTCGAAGAAGTGCTCAAGGACGACATACGCCTGCCGGTGTTTCTCGATGGCATGTACGGCAATCAACCAACCCTGTGGAACAAGGACCTCCACGGCGTGACGCGCCTAAGGGTGATTACCAACTACCTGACCCGCATGCGCTTTTGCACCCAAGAAGGCGACCTCGACCTAAAAAGCAAAGAAGGCCTAGACAGTGCCCTGCCGGGATATGCGCCATGGTTCAGCTATCCAACGCGTAAAACTCGCAAGCATAAAATCATTTTCGGGCACTGGGCCGCGCTGGAAGGCAAGTGCAGCGAGGCCAATGTCATCGCCCTTGATACGGGTTGTGTCTGGGGTGGCAGCATGACCCTGCTGAACCTCGACAGCGGCAAAAAGAATCAATGCAAGTGCACCGCCGCTTTACCTATCGTTCCTCTACCCACCGCAACTTCAGCGCCAGCAGAACAGCAAAGGTAATGTCATGAGCGAATTTAAACGAATTGCCCCCGAGCAAGCCCAGACTTTGCGCGAGCAAGGTGCCGCGATAGTCGATATTCGTGACCCAGAAAGTTTCGCCCGTCGCCATATCAGTGGCTCCCAACATTTAGACAATCACTCTCTGCATGACTTCATTCAAGCAGCCGACCTCGACCTGCCACTGCTGGTGGTTTGCTACCACGGCAACTCCAGCCAAAGTGCGGCGGCATATCTAGCCAGCCAAGGCTTTGCCGAGGTTTACAGCCTGGATGGCGGCATAGAAGCCTGGCAAGCAAATTTCCCTGCCGAGATCAGCCAACTGCCTTCTGAATAAAAAATTTATCGCGCATGCCCCGCCGCGCCTAGCGTTGCGGCACGGGGCATGTCTTGCTGAGCACTCTCGCGCAACATCGACCTTGACCTTGCTGATTCCGAACTATCCTTAACCACAAGCCGGGCGGCCTCCGATTACCACGGAGCCGTTATAAGGCCATTGGTTAAGATCTTTTGGTGTCTCGGGGGATTTTCGTCAGTTGCGCGCTTAACAATGCCGCGCTGACCCCATGCCGACTCCGAGCTACAGCGAGGTGCGTCATGACAATTTTCAGCCATTTCCAACAGCGCTTCGAAGCAACCCGCCAAGAAGAGTATTCGCTGCAGGAGTACCTAGACCTGTGCAAACAGGATCGCAGTACTTACGCCACGGCAGCCGAGCGGCTCCTGCTCGCGATTGGCGAACCCGAACTGCTCGACACCGCCAGTAACTCAAGGCTGTCGCGGATCTTTTCCAACCGGGTTATTCGCCGCTATCCAGCCTTCGCTGACTTTCACGGTATGGAAGAGTGCGTCGAGCAAATCGTCTCTTACTTCCGCCATGCGGCCCAAGGCCTAGAAGAGAAAAAACAAATTCTCTATTTGCTCGGTCCGGTGGGCGGCGGCAAGTCGTCACTGGCTGAAAAGCTCAAAGTGCTGATGGAGAAAATCCCTTTTTATGCCATCAAGGGCTCGCCGGTATTTGAGTCGCCACTGGGTCTGTTTAACGCCAGCGAAGATGGCGCCATTCTAGAAGAAGAGTTCGGCATTCCAAGACGCTACCTAAGTACCGTCATCTCACCTTGGGCCAGCAAGCGCCTGCGCGAGTTTGGTGGCGATATCAGCCAATTCCGGGTCGTTAAGCTCTACCCATCCATTCTCAATCAAATCGCCATTGCCAAGACCGAACCCGGCGATGAAAACAACCAAGACATCTCCGCCTTGGTTGGTAAGGTCGACATTCGTAAGCTCGAAGAATTTCCGCAAAGTGACGCCGACGCCTACAGCTACTCCGGCGCACTGTGCCGGGCTAACCAAGGGTTAATGGAGTTCGTCGAGATGTTTAAAGCGCCAATTAAGGTGCTGCATCCGTTACTAACCGCCACCCAAGAAGGCAACTACAACAGCACCGAAGGCCTTGGTGGCCTGCCATTTAGTGGCATCCTGCTAGCCCACTCGAATGAGTCGGAATGGCATACCTTCCGCAACAATAAAAACAACGAAGCCTTTATCGATCGAATTTATATCGTCAAGGTGCCCTATTGCCTGCGCGTCAGCGACGAGATCAAAATTTACGACAAGCTGCTACTCAATAGCTCATTAGCCAAAGCCCACTGCGCGCCCGACACGCTGAAAATGCTCGCCCAGTTCACCGTGCTCTCGCGCCTGAAAGAGCCGGACAACTCCAACGTCTTCTCGAAGATGCGCGTATATGACGGCGAAAACCTGAAAGACACCGACCCCAAAGCTAAGTCCATGCAGGAGTATCGCGACAGCGCCGGCGTTGACGAAGGCATGACCGGTTTATCGACCCGCTTCGCCTTTAAAATCCTCTCTAAAGTGTTCAACTTCGACCCACAAGAGATTGCCGCCAATCCGGTGCATCTGCTCTATGTACTGGAGCAACAAATTGAACAGGAGCAATTCCCGGCTGAGGTGCGCGAGCGCTATCTGCGCTACTTGAAAGAATACTTGGCACCGCGCTATATCGAATTTATCGGCAAGGAGATCCAAACGGCTTACCTTGAGTCATACAGCGAATACGGACAAAACATCTTTGACCGCTATGTGTTGTATGCCGACTTCTGGATTCAAGACCAGGAGTATCGCGACCCAGAAACCGGCGAGATTCTCAACCGGGTAGCCCTTAACGAGGAGCTGGAAAAAATCGAGAAACCGGCCGGCATCAGCAATCCAAAAGATTTCCGTAATGAGATCGTCAACTTTGTGCTGCGCGCACGCTCAAACAATAACGGCAAGAATCCAACTTGGCTGAGCTACGAAAAACTGCGGGTGGTGATCGAGAAAAAAATGTTCTCCAACACCGAAGACCTGCTGCCGGTCATCAGTTTCAATGCCAAGGCCAGCAAAGAGGACCAACAAAAGCACAACGATTTTGTCACCCGCATGGTCGAACGGGGCTATACCGACAAACAGGTTCGGCTGCTGTCTGAGTGGTATTTGCGGGTTAGAAAGTCGCAATAAACCAGCCACGAACCGCTGCACGCCTTAAGCGACACGCCGCGTTAGGTTTCAAGCTGCCCGCACCGGCTGGCAGCTTGAAACTCCCCCGGAGGGGTTCATGAGCCATGTGATCGACCGCCGTCTAAACGGCAAAAATAAAAGCACGGTTAACCGTCAGCGCTTTTTACGGCGTTACCGTGAGCACATCAAAAAAGCCGTCGAAGACGCGGTCAGCCGCCGCTCCATTACCGATATGGAGCACGGCGAACAAATCAGCATCCCCGGTCGCGACATTGCCGAGCCGACCCTGCATCACGGCCCTGGCGGCCGGCAAAATACTGTCCACCCTGGCAATAAGCAGTTCAGCAGCGGCGAGCACATCCCACGGCCCAGCGGGGGTGGCGCAGGTAAAGGCGCCGGCAAAGCCAGTGACTCCGGCGAGGGCATGGATGAGTTCGTATTCCAAATTACCCAAGAGGAATTTCTCAACTTCATGTTCGAGGGTCTCGAACTGCCCAACTTGGTAAAGCGTCATCTCACCGGCAGCGAAACCTTTAAAACCGTGCGCGCGGGCATCAGCAATGACGGCAATCCGTCACGTATCAATATTGTCCGTACCCTGCGTTCAGCCCATGCCCGGCGCATTGCCCTGTCGGGCAGCAGCCGCGCTTTGCTGCGCGACAACCAAGCTGAACTGAGCCGGCTACTGCTCGAGGAGCCGGACAACCTAACCGACATCAGCGCACTTGAACTCGCCATCGCCGCGCTGCAAGCACGCATTAAGCGTGTGCCGTTTTTGGACACCTTCGACCTCAAATACAACTTACTCAGCAAGCAGCCAAGCCCCAGCTCAAAGGCCGTGATGTTTTGCCTGATGGACGTGTCCGGCTCCATGACCCAAGCCACCAAGGACATCGCCAAGCGTTTTTTCATCCTCCTGTATTTATTTCTTAAACGTAATTACGAAAAAATTGAGGTGGTCTTTATTCGCCACCACACCAGCGCACGCGAGGTCGATGAAGAGGAGTTTTTCTACTCACGCGAAACCGGCGGCACCATTGTTTCCAGCGCCCTGAAATTGATGCAAGAAATCATGGCCGAGCGCTACACCGCCAACGAATGGAATATTTATGCGGCGCAAGCCTCGGATGGCGACAACTGGAATGACGACTCGCCCCTGTGCCGCGAGATTCTAAGCAAACAGATCATGCCGCTGGTGCAGTACTTCACTTACGTCGAAATCACCCCGCGTGAGCACCAAGCGTTGTGGTTTGAATACGAGCAAGTCGGCGCCGCCTTTAGCGACTCCTTTGCCCAACAGCAATTGAGTAGCGCAGGTGACATTTACCCGGTGTTTCGCGAACTATTCCAGCGCAGGTTAAGCACATGAACACACGCACTGGCGGCACCGACGAGAAAAAACGCGCTCCTCTGTCGACCACTTCAGAGTGGACCTTCGAGCTTATTAGCAGCTATGACCATGAAATCGCCCGGCTAGCCGCGCGTTATGCGCTGGACACCTACCCCAACCAGATTGAGCTGATTACCGCCGAGCAAATGATGGACGCCTACGCATCGGTAGGCATGCCCCTGAATTACCACCACTGGTCTTACGGCAAGCATTTTCTCAGTACCGAACAGTCTTACAGCCGCGGCCAAATGGGCTTGGCTTACGAAATCGTAATCAACTCCGACCCATGCATCGCCTACCTAATGGAAGAGAACACCATTTGCATGCAGGCACTGGTAATCGCCCACGCCTGTTATGGGCACAACAGCTTTTTTAAGGGCAATTACCTGTTTCGCACCTGGACTGACGCCAGTTCGATCATCGACTACTTGGTGTTTGCCAAGCAGTACATCAATCAATGCGAAGAGCGGCATGGCATCGATGCGGTCGAAGAGTTGCTCGATTCCTGCCATGCCCTGATGAACTACGGCGTTGATCGCTACAAGCGACCTAGCCCGATTTCGGCAGAAGAAGAACAGCGCCGGCAAACCGATCGCGAAGAGCATCTGCAAAAACAAATTAATGATCTCTGGCGCACCATCCCCAGAAACGCAGGCAGAGGTGATGGCAAAGACGGCGGACGTTTCCCATCCGAGCCGCAGGAAAACATTTTGTATTTCCTAGAAAAACACGCCCCCCTACTGGACCCTTGGCAGCGCGAAGTGGTGCGCATCGTGCGCAAAATCTCACAATACTTTTACCCACAACGGCAAACCCAAGTAATGAACGAGGGCTGGGCCTGCTTCTGGCACTACACCCTAATGAATGACCTGTATGACGAGGGACTAGTGACCGACGGCTTTATGCTGGAGTTTCTGCAATATCACACCGGGGTGATCTTTCAACCGAGCTTCGATAGCCCGCACTACAGCGGTATTAACCCCTATGCGCTGGGCTTCGCCATGTATCGTGATATTCGGCGTATTTGCGAGGCGCCCACCGAGGAAGATCAGCGCTGGTTCCCGGATATAGCCGGCAGTGATTGGCTGGCCACCCTGAAATTTGCCATGCAGAGTTTCAAGGATGAAAGTTTCATCCTGCAATACCTCTCCCCCACTGTCATCCGTGACTTACGACTGTTCAGCATTCTCGATGACGACCAACAAGACACCCTCGTAGTGCCGGCGATTCACGACGATAAGGGTTACAAAAAAATCCGTGAAACCCTGGCGGCGCAATACAACCTCGGCGATCGAGAGCCAAATATCCAAATCTGGAACGTCGACCGTCGCGGCGACCGTTCTATGACGCTGCGCCACCAACAGCACCAGCGCAAACCCCTCGGCGACTCCAGTGAGGAGGTGCTCAAACACCTGCATCGGCTTTGGGGCTTCGACTTGCACTTGGAGAGTCGCCAAGGCGAGCAACTAATCAGCACCCTGCACGTCCCGGCACGGACAAGCGTCGAGAACAGCGATCCACCGCGACTCGACCTGAGCATGCCGTTCATTTGATAGGTAGACCCTATGGCCCATCATCGCGAACATATGCATATATTCCGCGGATTTTTATATATGCGCATACTTGCCGTGTTGATGGTCTGCTTGGCACTTGCCACCTGTTCAAGTAACGCCCCGCGCCCGCAAATCAGCACAGCGGCGACGGTTGAGCTAAAAAACTACCCGCAGCTGCGGTTAATCGCCTTGCCGGCGCGACAACAAGAAGCCCCCGCGCCAGCAGCCATTACCGCCAGACTCACGCCCATGCTGCGCGAAGGCCTGAGCTTGCGTGGCTACTCAGAAGACCCGCACGCTGAACTGCTCGCCTACTATTGGCTAGAACTGCAGATCACACCATTCGAGATCGCCGCCAATATGGCGCCGCCAGCACCGCTTGGCCCCTACCAGAGCATGCACCGCTTGCACGAGGAAAGAGCCACTCTGCATCTGCGCCTAACCAACGAGCAAAGTTTGGTGCTCTGGGAGGGGCAAATCGATACGGGCCTGAGCCCCACCTGGGACAGCGAACAGCAATTGCAAAAGGCCTGCGACAGCCTGTTGCAACAACTGCCCCGAGCCAGCTAAGCGCCTGCGGCGCAAATGCCCGCATGCGCCCTGCCACATGCACTGCGAACACGCATGCAACGACCCACTACTAGCCCACAGGCGTTATGCTGTGGCTAATTTGCGGAGGATTTTGCATGCAGTTTTACAAAGTCGGTGGTGCAGTGCGAGATCGCCTGCTCGGCCGCCCAGTTAATGACATCGATTGGCTCGTAGTTGGGGCCACGGTCGAGGAAATGCTCGCCCTAGGTTACCGCCCGGTGGGTGATGATTTCCCGGTATTCCTGCACCCTAAAAACGGTCAAGAATATGCTCTCGCCCGCACCGAGCGTAAATCGGGGCAAGGCTACGGTGGCTTTACCTTCTTTGCCAACCGAGAAGTCAGCGTCGAAGACGACCTCATCCGTCGCGACCTGACCATCAACGCCATGGCCGAAGACCGGCTGGGACAGGTAATTGATCCCTACGGCGGCCAGCGTGACCTCGACGCCCGCGTACTGCGGCATGTATCGCCAGCCTTCGCCGAAGATCCGCTGCGGGTCTTGCGCGTCGCCCGCTTCGCCGCCCGCTATGCGCCGCTAGGCTTTACCATCGCCGATGAAACCATGGCCCTAATGCGCCAACTGAGTAACTCCGGTGAGTTACAGACGCTAACCGCAGAGCGCAGCTGGAA
>JBBKVZ010000036.1:0-2916 GCA_037968715.1 Pseudomonas sp. | reverse complement strand
TCGGCAGGATTTTCACCCGCGCCGGCACAAACAACGCCGTCAGCACACCGGCCAGCGTCGCGTGCAGACCGGACATGAAAAACCCGGCCCACAAACCCAGCCCGAGCAGCAGGTAGATTGAGCCCCGACGGGCCCCGAAGCGGTTGGCCACCCAAAGCGCGAGCAGCACGGCAACGATCACTATGATGCCGCGCCAATCGATCGACGCCGTGTAGTAAATCGCAATGACCAACAGTGCGCCGAGGTCGTCGACGATGGCTAATGCGACCAGAAAAACCTTCAGGGGTTCGGGGATACGCGAGCCCAGCACGGCCAGCGCACCGAGGGCAAATGCAATGTCGGTGGCCATCGGAATGCCCCAGCCCTTGGCGCCTGCACCATCGAAATTGAACCCGGCATAGATCAGCGCCGGCAGTACCATGCCGCCCACGGCGGCCACGATTGGCAACATGGCCTTTCGGCGTTCGGCCAACTCACCGACGAGGAGCTCGCGTTTGATTTCAAGTCCGACGCTGAAGAAGAAGATCGCCATCAGTCCGTCGTTGACCCAATGCTGCAGGTCCAGGCGCAACACCTGATTGCCGAGGGCAATGCTCAGCGGAACGTGCAGTAACTGCTCGTAGGTTGATGCCCACGGCGAGTTGGCCCACGCCAGTGCCAGGATGGCGCAGCCCAGCAGGACCAAGCCTCCGGATGCTTGCCGTTGTGCGAACAGCTGAAACGGCCGCACCATAAGGTCGCCCGCGCGCTCGGCGGTCGTCCGTTCGAGCAGTTCCTCGTCGCGCACCAAGTTGTCCGGCTTCATGGTCGCAAGGGCAGGTGCAAGCTGCCTATCAAACGAGTTTGCGGGGTGGCTCGCGGCAAATTAGCGTGTTTGGTATTCATTCGCTCAGCCTATCGCGATCTGCGCGCACTGTACGGTGCGTTACCGAACAGTCGAGTGTGCGCTGTCGTACAGACCCACTCGCGCAAACTGGGCAGGCTGTAGTTGATTTGCGTCCGCCAAGGCGTGCGTGCTGGCTGCCGGCCCCGGCTGCAGCCGGTAACCGACAACGCGGGTGTGCGCCCGTCGAACCCGGCTTATCCCACCAGCGGGCCGCTGATACTAACCAAGGAATTGACATGCAGACCACTGAACTCCTACTCAGTACCGAGCGCCTGTGACGCTGTCCGGCCGGCCCGCCGCATGGTGGGGGTTGACCAAGCAGGTGGCGACCTCTTGGCTCCACGACTACGTGCCAAGCATGGGCGCCGCGCTGGCCTACTACACAATATTCTCGCTGGCGCCGCTGCTGCTGGTGGTGATTTCGATGGCTGGGCTGTTGTTCGGTGAAGATGCCGCTCGCGGTGAAATCCAGGCGCGGTTGCAGGACCTGATGGGTGAGCGCAGCGCGGGCGCGGTGCAGAGCCTGCTGGCCAGCGTGCGCGATCCCGCCGAGGGGCTGACGGCCACCGTTGTGGGTGTGGTGCTGCTGTTCGTTGGCGCGACCACGGTGTTTGCCGAACTGCAGAACGCCCTCGACCGTATTTGGCGGGTGCCAGAGGGGGTGCGCAAGACTGGTTGGCTCTCGCTGGTGCGCGCCCGCCTGATGGCGTTCGGTATGGTGCTCGCGTTGGGCTTCCTGCTCATTGTGTCGCTGGTCGCCAGTGCGCTGCTGTCTGCCGTAGGCCGCCAAATGGAGCCGGTGCTGGGCAGCTGGCAAACCCTGGTAGAGATCGGCAATGCGCTCGGCGGCTTCCTGCTGGTAGCGCTGATGTTCGGCCTGATCTACAAGATCATGCCGCGCCAACGCGTGCTAGCGTCCGACGTGTGGCTCGGCGCATTGCTGGCGGCGTTGTTCTTCACCGGGGGCAAGGTGCTGATCGGCGCTTACATCGGTCGC
Organism: Pseudomonas sp.; assembly: GCA_037968715.1. Lineage (GTDB taxonomy): Bacteria > Pseudomonadota > Gammaproteobacteria > Pseudomonadales > Pseudomonadaceae > Aquipseudomonas. Next base: position 1,033 of record JBBKVZ010000036.1, on the reverse strand, counting down.
AGCGACATCGCGTCAGGTTTTGGTGCGGCCGGCTCGTTAGTGGTGGTGCTGCTCTGGGTGTATTTCTCAGCGCAGATCCTGCTGGTCGGCGCTGAGTTCACCTGCGTCTACGCCCGCACATTCGGCTCGCGAAAAGCCATCGACTGATCGCTGCCAACGCCTTTTCTGCTGGCGCGTCCTGCTCGCTCCGCTCAGCAGTACCAGCGGTTTCAGCGCTGGCTGCTGCGAGATACCGTTGTTCTCGGCCTGCACCTGCTTACTTGGCCAGCGGCTTGCGAATTGTTTTTAGTGCTTGCCGCCGCGCCGTGCTGACCGCCGGATAACTCAACTGCAGACCGTGCAACGCGTCGAGCACGATCAGCGACACGATTGGCCCCGTGCGCTAGCGAACAGACGCGAGCATTGCACAGGCCCTAGTGTGGGCCTGTGCCTGACGAACGAAATCGCTACTCGCTGCAACACTTGGATGCCTATTGGCGCGCCGCCAGCTATCTCATTTTCGCCAACGTTCATGGTGTGCTGCATCAGCTGCATAGCATCGGCTGACAGCAGGCTAACGATAGATGCTTGGCCGATGACCAACTCATACGTGCGGCCACAAGCAGACAAATTTACCAATGGAGTGGCGTGCAACCATGGGATGGTTGGTCCATCAACGCTGAGTCAATCAATCTTGGAGGAATGCGTTATGCAAGTTGAAACCTTGAGAGATGTATTGCACTGGACCAAGGTATTTCACCAAGAACTCAGTCAACGCTTATCCCATGGTGCGGGCAAGAATATTGATGAGCGCGCACAAATACTCCTGAGCTATCTTTCCGATCACGAAAAAAGTCTGACCAAAGCTCTCAGCGGCTTTCAAGCGTCGGGCGAGGAACACGCCCTGAATACATGGTTTTACGAATATATTCAGAAGCATCCGATTATTCGACACGTGCACTGTGACGCGCCGTTTGCCGAACTCGATGCCAGGCAAATCATGCAAGTGATTGTCGACCAACACCAACAGGTGATCGAACTGTATCGCCACCTG
>JBBKVZ010000035.1:0-9642 GCA_037968715.1 Pseudomonas sp. | reverse complement strand
CTACAGCGACCAGCTTGAGTCCGACCCCGGCGCGCTGGCCAGCTTGCAGGCGGTCTTGGGCGATAAGCTGTGTATTTGCATCAACGACACCAGCGATAACCGTGCCGATGTTAGCCAGTTGCAGCAACGCTATGTGGCTGTGCTGGGTCAGCTATTCAGTCAGCCGAGCGTGTATGAGCAGCGGAAGGCCGCAAGAAGTTTTTGCTGACAAGACGAAACTGCGACTGACAGATAGAACGACTTATTAAGCATATAAATGCTCGGTATTAATATATTAATTACCAGTAAAAAAAGATAGGCATACTGAATAGATTAACACCAGTGAAAAGCCCATAAAGGCAATGCCGCCGACTCTATTTATTGCTACAAAACCGCTGCGCGCTGAGTTGTTGATTAGGGCGTGTGCGGCGTATGCGTACAGGCAGTGAATCATAAATACCAGTGCGCAAAATGTGAGTGCTAGTAACGTAAATTGTGAGATGAATGGCTTATTGCTTTCTAAAAACTGTGGGAAAAGTGCCATGAAAAATATGATGGGTTTGGGATTAAATATTGAAACAAACATGCCCTGCTTGAAGCGCGAAAGCCAACTCGGTGGGCTGTCTTTGTAAATAATACCAGTTGTGTTTATTTTAGGCTTCGAGCGAAGTAGTTTTACGCCTAAGTAGGCAAGGTAAAGTGCTCCAATGATACGCACAATATTCATTGTAGCGGGAGAGCTAGAGATGATTACGCCAAGGCTGCTCGCTGCAATGAGAGCAATCCAGCCCATGCCAACGGTAATTCCCGTAATGCCTGCTAACGCCTCGCGAAAATTATAGTTCAGTGAATTGCTCAAGGTTAGTAGAACGCCGGGTCCTGGGCTGGCAATGGTCAGTGCCGAGATGGCTATGTAGAGAAAATACTGGCTCATTTAAAGTCCTTAATAAAAGCGTAGCGCTACGCAGTGATACTTAGTGACTGACTGTTTCAAGTGATTTTAGTGAACGATACTCTTGATTGGAAAATAGCTTGCTAATAACAAGTAAGTCGCCATCACTGCTCGCCACTTCAAGGTGGAAGCGAGTAGGGCCGGAGTAGTTGAAATGATTACGTGGGATTTCAAGGTCCTGAGCACGTTTTTTGTCGTATCGACTATTTTCTTCAAAAAAGCGCATCACAAAAGCTGCCCGCTTTTCTACGGGGCCATCGCCAAGCATGACACTAGTGTGGATGACGTTTTTGTCAAAAATAAGTGCGTCACCCAGTGCGAAGTTATCTTCTACAGCGTAGTAGTCCAACAGTTTTTTCATGGCACTGTCATTCAGTGGGCCATCGCGCAAGTGCACGAACTCTTCAAGAGAGATTTTTTTGTTGAATTTAATTTTTTCAGCAAGAAGATTGTGAGTGGAGGGATCAATATGCTTATACATAAAGTCTCCAGAAATTTTATCTTTGGGGACATAGGCCATGCCTCCGCGCTGGCCGTCAGTGTCAATAGTAACTAGTACGCGGCAAGGGGCTTGGTGGGCTAAAGCCCACCCTACGTTTTGCGCTCAACACGTCGGTTAGTCGTCTATTAGCAGCTACAGGGCTGCGGCCTATGTGCAGACCGCGCCAATCGGCGCGGTCTGCGAACTGCAAATCGAGTGGCTTATTTTGCCACTACAACTGCAGGCGGCTGCCATGAGCCTTTGCCAATTGGCAGGATCGATGGCGCTTCGGTCTTTGGCCAGTACAGGCGCATCACCAGATAAACCGTGCCGTTCGGGGCAGGCAACCAGTTGGCTTGCTTGTCCGCGCCTGGCGAAGTCTTCTGGATGTAGAGCGTCAAGGAGCCATCGGCATTTTTGCTCATCTGCTCCAGCATCGGCGAGTTGATCAAGTAGCGGTTGATTGGGTTTTCGATCAACAACTGCGTCTCACCGTCGTACATGGTCACTGACCAAAACGCATTAACCGGCGGCATTTGGCCCGCTGGGAAGGTCAGTGTGTAGTCATGCTTGCTGGTATCGAGCGTCGCACCAGTGCCATCTTCGCGAGACATCGGATAAGCCGCTTCGGCGGCGTCATTGCCGTAGATGCCGGCCTTGGCGCCAGCAGCACGCAGCATCCAATCGCCATTGAAGAATTCACGGTTACCGAAGAACGAACTGATCTTCCAGCCGTTGATCGATTTACGTTCAGTCGCCAGATACTGTTCAATCTTCTCTTCACCGGCCTTCATGCCCAGGGCGACTGCAGCCTTGTGCTCAAGGGACAGGTCTTTGAAGTCAAACTTCTTGTCTGGACCGATGCCGATGCTCGCCAGCTTGGCGCGAATGGCTTGCTCTTCTGGCCCAGCCGGGGCGAATTGCAGGGCAAAGTCGAGATACTCGAAGAAGTTGCTCTTGATCATTTCCTTATTGATTTTCGGGAAGTTGACCACTGGTGCCGCAGGCGGCGCAGGCTGCTTGAGGAAGCTAGACAGCGGCTGTGCTTGGTAACCGGCCTGAATCTTCACCACATTGGGCATGTCCTCAGCATTGAACAGCTGGGTACGAAAGCCACTGAGGGCGAACTGCGTAGTGGCGTGGAACACGTCCTTGATGCCGGCTGGGGTCTCGCCTTTCCAGTCCGGTCCGACCACCAGATAGTCGCCGCCTTCACTGCCGGTGGTACGCGAGCCGATATAGCCGTAGTTGAAGGTATTGCCGTCCTCAAGCTGTACCGCAAAGTAGCGGTTCTTTTCTACCGGCGGTACCGAGATCACCATCGGCTCGGCGCGCAGGTCTAGCCACAGGAAGGAATACGGTGTGTCACTGTTGGGGGTGACGATGGTGGTGTCCTTGTAGGTGAACACCCGTGCTTCGTTCTTAATTTGGTTGAACGCTGCTTTGTACTGCCCGGAGTCTTTGTCGACGGCGTACTCGTACATGACCGCGTAGTTCATCACGATCGGCAGGCCGTAAATGAAGCCTTCCTCGATGATCGCCTTGGTTTGCTCGATGCTTGGCGCTTGGATGCCGCTCTGTTGGTCTGCCTGTGCGGCAGCGCTAACCGGGTCAGCCTTTTTATCGCAGCCGGCCAACAGCACCAGGGAGAAGGCGCTGAGGGTTGCCAGTTTGCCAATGGTTTTGATTGGTTGCATGTGGACTCCTGTCGTTTGATCTGGGAGGCGAGGGCCGCGCGCCGAGTAGCGGCGTAGCTCTCGCGAGGTGGCGCCGGTTACTTAACTTTGTTCAGCGCAGGCTGTTTCCAGCTGCCGTCTAGTGCCGCAGGTGCTGGCCAGTACAGACGCATGTACATGGCAAATGGCCCCTTAGGTGCCGGCAACCAGTTGGACTCTTTGTCCTTGCCCGGCGATTCGTTCTGGATGTAAATCGTCAGCCCACCGTCGGCATCCTTTTTCATCTCAGGCAGCATCGGTGAGTTGATCAGGTAGCGGTTGATCGGGTTGGCCACCAGCAGGCTCTGTGGCAGGTCGTACATGGTGATCGACCAGAACGCCTTGACTGGCGGGTACTCGCCTTTGGCGAAGTGCAGGGTATAGCTATTGGCGCCGCTCAGTGGCTTGCCAGCTGCGTCGACGCGATAAATCGGGTACATGGCTTCCTGTTTGGAGTTGCCATAGATGCCGATGGTCGCCATCCAGCGGTACAGGTAGTTGTTGTTCAAGAACTTGCGGGTGCCGAACACCTCGCCGGAGGTCAGCTTGCCATCTTCCAATAACTTCAACTGACCGGCGAAGGCCTGGTAGGCATCAGCACGGCCTTGTTCGATGGCAGTCTTGATCTCAGGGCTCAGCTTGGCTGGATCAAAGATCATGCCCGCGCCCACGCCGATCTTGGCGAAGCGTTGCATCAGCTCAACTTCACTCGGCACAGTCGGGCAGTAGCGCAGCACGAAGTTGAGGAGATTGAAGAACTCCAGCGAAGTTTTCTCGTCTTCTTTGCTCAGCGGCTTCATCCAGTCGATTGCTGGCGCAGCGGAGAGGGCGGGCTTGTCGAGGAATGCCGACAACGGCTGCATCTTGTATTGCGCCTGGATCTTCTTGACGTCGTCGATGTCAGCCGGATCGAACAGCTGGGTCCGGAAAACAGCGAGATTGAAGTCCGTGTCGGAACGGATGATTTCCTTGATGCCTGCAGGCTTCTCGCCTTTCCAGCTCGGGCCAGCGATCAGGAAGTTGCCGGCGGCATTACCCGTCGCACGCGAACCGGCGTAAGCGAAATTGAAGGTGTAGGCGTCAATGAACTGAATGCTGTAATAACGGCTTTTCTCGATTTCAGGTACCGAGATCACCATAGGCTCAGCACGCAAATCGAGGCCGGCCCACGAGTAAGGCGTGTCCGAATTGGGTGTCTGGACAGCGGTGTCGGCCGGTGTGTAAACGTTAGGGATGTTGGCGATTTTATTCCACGGCGCTTTGTACGAAGAGTCGTTCTTGTCGACGAAGTAGGCGTACTGGATGCGGTAACTGTCTACCATCGGATAGCCATAGATATAGGCTTCTTTGGCGATGGCGCGGGCTTCTTCAGGCGTTACTGTCGGGCTGGCGCTGTGCGCAGCCATGGGTAAGCCGACAGCCAGTGCGAATAGCAGCGGCGAGGCCATTTTTCGTAGCAGCATACAATGTCTCCTTATTAACGAGTGTTGCTTCCGTGTTGCTGGTTGGATGAGGTCTGGGTTGTTGCCGGTAAAAAAGAGCGCTAAGACGGTGCCGATAGGTCTGCCCTGGGTGCGCTGTTGGTCAGTTTAGCATGGCGTTTTTTGCTAAATTACCGGCTGTTCTCATGCTTAATTCGCAGCACAAACTTAAAAGAACCTAGCGGGAGACAGCCGATTTTTTTTGAGTTTCATTTTAGCCATTAATCGATTTTGAAAAGAACTCTCCGCGTCGTGGGAATACCCATCATGCGTCTTAAAAATGGCATTTAACTAATCACCGAGCAAACACCGATTGGATTTTTCGCACAGCTTAATCTAGTGATTGTTGCACTTGGCCTAGGGGCATTTGTACCCGCTAAATATTTAGGTCGCGTGGGTGCGAAGCATCTAAACGCTTAGTTGTGTCGTTGTTTGTTGTCTTACAGTCGCTGAGTGGCTTTGGTAACAGGCCCTGTCCGCGTACTGACGCTGTGGCGCGGATAATCTGCTCATACCCAAACGCAGCCGTTGGAACAACTGCATCGGCTGGCCAGCCCTGTAGGAACGGATTCATCCGCGATTAGCCACTACCGAGCCCATAAAAAAGGTTCTGTACCAGTTACGTGTTGAGCGCAAAACGTAGGGTGGGCTTTAGCCCACCAAGGCCCTTATCCAGCGCTGGTGGGCTAAAGCCCACCCTACAAAATAGGGCCTGCAACACATAACTGGGACATAGCCCAATAATAAGCAGCTGTGTACGGCTCCGCCGTCACCCAAGGACAGCCAATGGACTTTGACCTAAGCGAAGAGCAACGCCTGCTGGTGGACAGCGCCCGGGCCTTTTCAGGTGCCGAGCTAAGCCCGCACGCTGCCGACTGGGACCGTGATCACTACTTTCCGGTTGAGGTGATTCGCCGCGCCGCCGAACAGGGTTATCTGGCCCTGTATCTGCGCGAAGAAGATGGCGGCTTGGGGCTATCACGGCTGTCCGCCTCGCTAATTTTTGAGCAACTGGCGGCCGGCTGCGTGGCCACCACGGCGTTTCTGACCATCCACAACATGGCCTCGTGGATGCTCGCCAGCTTCGGCGAGCAAGCACTCAAAGATACTTGGTTGCCGCGCCTGACCAGCGGAGAACTACTCGCTTCCTATTGCCTAACCGAGCCGGATGCCGGCTCTGACGCCGCCAACCTGCGCACCCGCGCCAAACGCGACGGCGCTGAGTACGTACTGGATGGCAGCAAATGCTTTATCTCCGGCGCCGGCGCCACCGAAGTACTGATCGTCATGGCCCGCACCGGCGAAGACGGCGCGAAAGGCATTTCGTGCTTTTTAGTCCCCGCCGATGCCGAGGGCATCAGCTATGGCCGCAACGAATTAAAAATGGGCTGGCGCGCCCAGCCGACCCGCAGCATCACCTTTAGCGGCGTGCGCATCCCGGCCGGCAACCGCATAGGCCCTGAGGGCCAGGGCTTTGTGTATGCCATGCAAGGCTTGGACGGCGGCCGCCTGAATATCGCCAGTTGCTCGCTGGGCGCGGCGCAGGCGGCGCTTACCCAGTCGCTGGGTTACGTCGAGGAGCGCAAGCAATTCGGCAAACCGCTGGCGCAGTTTCAGGCCTTGCAGTTCAAGCTGGCCGACATGCTCACCGCCCTCACCGCCAGCCGGCAGATGGTGCGTTTGGCTGCCCATAAGCTCGATCACCAGCACCCTGAGGCCAGCCTGTATTGCGCCATGGCCAAACGGTTTGCCACCGACCAATGCTTTGAGCTGTGCAACGAGGCCCTGCAACTGCACGGCGGTTATGGCTACTTGAACGACTATCCGCTGGAACGCTGGGTGCGCGACAGCCGCGTGCACCAGATTCTTGAGGGCACCAATGAAATCATGCGGGTGATCATCGCCCGCCGCTTATTGGCCCAAGGTGGCATGCTCGAACAGCTACTCTAAATTCGTAGGGTAGGCTTTAGCCCACCAGCGCGCCCAATCGGTGGACTAAAGCCCACCCTACCCGTTTATTTGCGCGATTAAGGATGCATCCCATGAGCAACGAAGTCGAAATTTATCAGAGCCATCCCTTCGATCTGACCCACAAGCTGACCGTGGAAAAACACGGGCATACCGCGCTGATCACCATCAATAATCCACCGGCCAATACTTGGGACCGCGACTCGCTGATCGGCCTTAAGCAGCTAATCGAACACCTCAATCGTGATGACGATATCTACGCTCTAATAATCTCGGGCCAAGGTCATAAGTTTTTTAGCGCCGGCGCCGACCTCAACCTATTTGCCGATGGCGACAAAGCCCGCGCCCGCGAAATGGCCCAGCGCTTTGGTGAAGCCTTCGAGGCGTTGCGTGATTTTCGCGGCGTGTCGATTGCCGCCATCAACGGCTACGCCATGGGCGGCGGCCTAGAATGCGCGCTGGCCTGCGATATTCGTATCGCCGAAAGCCAAGCGCAGCTGGCCCTGCCGGAAGCGGCTGTCGGCCTATTGCCCTGCGCTGGCGGCACGCAGGCCCTGAGTTGGCTGGTGGGCGAAGGCTGGGCCAAGCGGATGATTCTCTGTGGCGAGCGTCTAGATGCCGCCACTGCCCTGCGCATTGGCCTGGTCGAGCAAGTGGTCGACAGCGGCGAAGCCCGTGGCCACGCCCTGCTGCTGGCCGCCAGGGTCGCCAAGCAAAGCCCGGTGGCGGTACGCACCATCAAACCGCTGATTCAGGGTGCCCGTGAGCGCGCGCCCAACACTTGGCTGGCTGCCGAACGTTCAGGTTTTGTCGACCTGTTTGATGCCGACGACACCCGCGAGGGCGTGAATGCCTTTCTGGAAAAACGCCAGCCGCAGTGGCGCAACAAATAGCTCAGCCTTTTTAACCGGGTGAAGGGCGCAAGCCCTTTACCCCGCGATGGAAACGCCTATGAACGTGCAATTCGAAGAACGTCATGCCCAACATGGGTATCGCATCGGCATCGCCAGCCTGGATGCGGCCAGCAGCCTAAACGCCCTCAGCCTACCAATGATTGAGGCCTTGGCCAGTAAGCTGGCCGCTTGGGCCGACGACCCAAGCATTGCCTGCGTGTTGCTGCGTGGTAATGGCGGCAAAGCCTTTTGCGCCGGTGGCGACGTGCTGCAACTGGTGCAGGCCTGCCGCGAACAACCCGGCGAGGTGCCTGCGCTGGCCCAGCGCTTTTTTGCTGACGAGTACCGCCTCGACCACCGCATCCATACTTATCCGAAACCCTTTATCTGCTGGGCCAACGGCTATGTAATGGGCGGCGGCATGGGTTTGCTCCAAGGCGCCAACGTGCGCATCGTCACTCCATCAAGTCGTCTGGCCATGCCAGAAATCAGCATCGGCCTGTACCCCGATGTCGGCGCCAGTTGGTTTTTGTCGCGTCTGCCGGGCAAGCTAGGTTTATTTCTCGCTCTCAGCGGCGCGCCGATTAACGCCGCCGATGCGCTAGACCTCAACCTCGCCGACCGTTGCCTGCGCGACGATCAACAAGCAGCGTTGCTCGACGGTTTGCAACAACTGAACTGGCAAGAACAAGCGGCCCTGCAACTCAACAGCCTCCTCAAAGCCCTCGAGCAAGACGCTCGCGAGCAACTGCCCGCCAGCCAATGGCTGCCACGCCGCGCACAACTCGATGCACTGCTGGATGTCACCGACCTGCCCGCAGCGTGGCAGGCAATCAGTCAATTACAAAACGACCAAGACTCGCTGTTGGTCCGCGCCGGGCGCACCCTCAGTGCCGGCTGCCCGCTGACTGCCCACTTAATTTGGCACCAATTGCAACGCGCTAAACACCTGTCCTTGGCCGAGGTGTTCCGCATGGAATACACCATGAGCCTCAACTGCTGTCGCCACCCAGAGTTTGCCGAAGGTGTCCGCGCACGCTTAATCGACAAGGACAACCAACCGCACTGGCACTGGCCGGAAGTAACGGCGATTACCCCTGCCGAAATTGCTGCGCACTTCCAGCCGGCCTGGGACGGTGCTCACCCGCTGGCAGACTTATAAACAAACAGCTCGAGAGCGGATCTCAGGCATACGTAAGGCGGATGTGGGCGGACTGAGGAGCGAAGCGCACAGCCCGCCAATACATAGCATTTACATGCGCGATCTATTCGTTAGTGGCCGGGCGGCCGCTGCGCGGCGCAGCCGAGCAAACTGGCAAAGCCGCCGCAGCGCACTCAACCCACCAAGCGGCGCCAAACCCAACCCAGTAAGAGGCCACAACAATGCACACAATCGCCTTTATCGGTCTCGGTCATATGGGCCTGCCGATGGCCCGTAATCTGCTCAAGGCCGGCTATCCCTTGCGGGTGTTCGACCTGGTCGCCAGCGCTGTCACGCAGTTGGCCGGCGAAGGTGCTCACCCGGCCAGCAGCGCCGCCGATGCCGTGTGCGGCGCGAGCATAATCATCAGCATGTTGCCGGCCAGCCAGCATGTCGAAAACCTGTACTTAAGCGCCAACGGCCTGCTCAGCCAGATTGCCGCTGGCAGTTTGATCATCGAATGCTCCACCATCGCCCCAGAATCGGCGCGCAAGGTGCACCAAGCTGCCGCCAGTCATGGCCTGCCAATGCTTGATGCACCCGTCTCGGGCGGCACCGCCGGTGCCGCCGCCGGCACCCTGACTTTTATGGTCGGTGGCGCGGCGGCCACGCTAGAACAGGCTCGGCCGATTTTTGCCGTAATGGGCAGTAACATTTTCCATGCCGGGCCCGATGGCGCAGGCCAGGTGGCCAAGGTCTGCAACAACCAACTGCTGGCGGTGCTGATGATCGGCACAAGCGAAGCCATGGCCTTGGGCGTTGCCAATGGCCTCGACCCAGCCGTGCTGGCGCAAATCATGCAGCAGAGCTCCGGCGGCAACTGGGCGCTGGAAAAATACAACCCCTGGCCCGGCGTAATGCCAAATGCACCGGCCTCGAACGGCTACAACGGCGGCTTTATGGCCGAACTCATGGCCAAGGACCTCGGTCTCGCCCAGCAAGCAGCGCAAAGCACCGCCAGCAGCACGCCCA
>JBBKVZ010000034.1:0-6282 GCA_037968715.1 Pseudomonas sp. | reverse complement strand
CGCGAGCCCCCGCTTGCTGACGCAGTAAGAGCGCCAAAAAAGCGCTGAGCAGGCTACCACCCAGCAAGACTAACCACGCCGACCAGCGTTCTACGGTGCGATCAAATAACGGCGTACTGCTAATTTGCGCGGTCATCGTGCGGCCCGGCAAGGCCAAACTGATATTGCGCCGAAACAAAGGTTCGCCTATCGATTTAACAGCTGGACCCGTGGCAGCAAGCTGATTATCCGTATCAAAGATTAACGCGCCAGCTGACTCACCGGCAGGCGCATCAAACAACTCAAAATCAAGTTGGCCTGCGAGCACATCGGGAATTTCCTGCAACAACTCAACAATCACAATCGGCGCATATAACAATCCAACCAATGCCGCACGGCGCTGCGCGACGCTGGTAAGCACTGCACCCTTGGCATACAACGGCACATACAGCAGCACTCCCGGGGTTTTGCTGGCGTTCTGCACCAAGCTAATGGCGCCACTGATCGCCGGTTGGCCACTGTCTACCGCTTGCATCAGCCCCGCCCGGCGCACCGCCTCGGAGCCAACATCGAGGCCCACGGCAGACGCATTGTTGGCCACCGGCTCGATAAATTTGATGACGTACAGATCGTCATGCAGGGTGTCGTCAAGCTGCTTGACGGCAAACTGCGGCGCATCGTCGGCGCGCTCCGCTGCCTCAAAGCCGGCAACCTCTGCGCGTTGTATGCGCTGAATAAAGCCCAAGCCGCGCACCCCCGGAAACTCTCCATGCAGGTCCCGCGAGTCAACATAGGCCTTAAATTCGTTGCGCTGAATGCTGGAGCTGGCGGCATACATACCCCGCGCACCCTTCAAGCCATAAATAGGCAGTTGAAAACGGCGTAGCAACTCACTGGACAGTCGCTCAGTACCACGTTGAAAATCAGCCTGTGCCTCGGCCTGAATTTGCCCGGCAAACCACCAAGCACCCGCTGCCGAAAGAGCCATGCCCAGCAGCAGCACTGCCAACGGCAGAACGACCATAGTGTGCAATTTTATCGAAGTACGCAGGGTCATCAACTTATCCACTGGTGTGCCAAGCATTCGGCTTTGCACCGTTAACAAGCCTAGAACAAAGGTTCAAGCCTTGCAGCTAGCCTCAGCACAACTGGCAAACGGCGCTAGAGCCTTAGTATCGCGCGATACGCTCCCATTCTGCATGCCTGAAGTGCTGTTGCCGCCCAGTACGCGGCTGTATCGCCATGCGCCGGGCATAAAAAAACGCTAAACCCGCGCCAGCCAGGCTGGGTGGGTTTAGCGCTATTGGCAGCTGCGCCGAGTTTACCCTTGGGCGCGTTGCACGCTGGACAACTCACGTACATTGGCCGGCCGCTGGCTGAGAAAGCGGATGCAGCTAACCCGCAGAAACGAGGCAAAATTAACCACCTCGCCGCGGTACTCCAGCACCTCGTCGTACAGCTTGGTAATCAGCTGATTAGTAGTCATACCGTCGACGGCGGCAATTTGCGCGAGGATGTCCCAGAACTGATTTTCAAGGCGCAAGGTGGTTACCAGCCCGCGGATACGCAGTGAGCGTGAGCGCGACTCATACAGAATCGGGTCGGCTTTAACGTATAGCTCGCACATCGTGAAGCTCCTTTGCGCCCGGCGTAATTACAACGTGATAGTGGTGCCCAGTAACGTCAGGAACGCCGCCAACCAGTTTGGATGCGCCGGCCAAGCCGGCGCTGTAACCAGATTACCCTGCACGTGCGCCTGATCGACCGCGATGTCCATATAGCTACCACCGGCCATCTGCACGTCCGGGCCGCAGGCCGGATAAGCACTGCATTCACGGCCCTTAAGCACGCCCGCCGCCGCCAACAATTGCGCGCCGTGGCAAACTGCCGCGATCGGCTTGTTAGCGCTGTCGAAGGCTTGCACCAAGGCAATTACCTGTGGGTTCAAGCGCAAGTACTCGGGAGCACGGCCACCGGGAACCACCAGCGCGTCATAGTCTTCGGCGCGCACTTGGGCAAAGTCAAAGTTCAGGGCAAAATTATGCCCGGGCTTTTCGCTGTAGGTTTGCTCGCCTTCAAAGTCATGGATGGCGGTACGTACGCTCTGCCCGGTGACTTTATCTGGGCACACCGCATGCACGGTATGGCCAACCATCAGCAGCGCCTGAAACGGCACCATCACTTCGTAGTCTTCAACGTAGTCGCCAACCAACATTAAAATCTTCTTCGCAGCCATTAGCGTTCTCCTGTGGATGTATTCAGTAGGGCCAGTGTGCCGTGACAATCGTTGGTGCAGGTAATAGCTGAATACTACATCAGCTTATTTTAGGCCCAAGGCCCTGGCCCAGCTTGATGTTGGACAGCATAAAAGCCACAGGGTTTAGGCGAATAATTAATCCAGCACCACCAGCAGCAAACCCAGCACGACGATCAGCACACCCAGCATTTTCGGCCGTGTTAATCGTTCGTCCAGCACGGCAATACCTAAGCCCACCGCGATGGGAATGCTGATCTGCCGGAAGGCCACCACGTAACTGACATCGCGGGCGTAGGCCATGGCCCACACCACTAAGGCGTAGGTCAGCAGCATCATCACCCCGGTGAACAGGCTACTGCGCAACTGACTGGGCAACTGCGCCCACTGCCGGCGCTGGCTGGGCAACAGCAGCGCGAGGCCCAGCCAGAGTGCGGCGCTGCCGGCTTGCAACACCACATACAAGAGCGCCACCCAAGCGCTGTCTAGGTTATTGCCGGGCAGCGCACGCATGGCGCGGGTGGCCAAGTCGTCAATCAGCGAATAACCGGCCGTGGCCGTGGCAGCAAGCAAGGCAAAGCAGGTAGCGGCATTTATATAGTGGCTCAGGCGCAGGTCGCCGAAACGCTGCATGGGCAGGAAGAAGCAGCCCGCAACTATCAGCGTGATGCCCACCACTGCGCTGCCGGTGATGCGCTCGGCAGTGCCCAATAACACGCTGCCGAGCAGCAATAGAATCAGCGGCGATGAGCGAATTAGCGGATACAACGCGGACAGTTCGCCACGTCGATATGCCTCGGCCAGCCCCCATAAATACAGGGCCTGACACAGCCCAGAGAGCAACAGCCAAGCGCAAATACTCGGGGTCAGGCTCAGCAGTAACGTATAGCTAAACGGCAACACCAGCGGCAAGCCCAGCAGCAGGCCCCAAAGGCTGGCTAGCCAGAAATAACCGAGATTGGGCTTGGCCTTTTTGCCGGCCAAATTCCAGCTGGCATGGGTGATGGCCGAGAGCAGCACCAGCAGCAGGGTGAAACCATTCATGCGCCGCGCCAGACAGTTTGCCGGCGCTGCAAGGCGGCGCCGAGCAGGCCATGCAGCAGCTTGGCCACGGCGCAGGTGGCCATGATGCACACCGCCATAGCGGCAGCAGCGGCGGTTTGCCCGGCGTCATCCAAGTTGAGCACACTGATAGCCGCCAGATTGCTGTGCGGGCCATAGAGAAACACCACCGCTGAGACAGTAGTCATGGCATTCACGAAGAAATACAGGGCCACATCCAACAGCGCCGGCAGGCTCATCGGCAAGCTGACTCGCCAGAGAATCTGCAAGCGTGAGGCGCGCAGCGATTCGCCGACAGCCTCAAATTCGCTGTCCAATTGCTTAAAGGCGGTGACCAAATTCAGGTGCGGCACCGAGTAGAAATGCGTCAGGGTACAGAGCACCAGAATGCCCATGCCGCCGTATAAACCGTTGAGCGGGTTGTCTGGGTGATTAAAGAAGAAGATATAACCCAACCCCAAGGTCATCCCCGGCACCGCCAGCGGCAACAAGCTCAGCAACTGAAACACGCTCACCAGAGCACGCGGTTGCGGGGTACGCTGGCTTAGCCAAGTATTGAAAAACACCAAGCTGGTGCCAGCCAACATGGTCAGGGCAGCTAACTGCAGCGAGTTGAAATAGCTGCCCCAGCCGTCGCCGATCACCCGGCCGAACTGGTAGTTATTCAGGCTTAAATTCAGGTTGTACGGCCAGTAGCTAACCAGCGAGGCGTAGATGGCCATGCCGATCACCGCGCCGATAAAGCCCAGCACCGGCAGCAACAAGGTCGCGCCCCAGACGTCGCGCAGGCGATTGATCTTCGCTCGCCACGGCACCGCCCGCGCGGTCAAGGTTGCGGCTTGGCGACCTTGCACCCAGCGATCGGCCAGAAACGCCAGCAAGGCCGGCAACAGCAGCAACACACTGACCACCGCGCCCATCTCAAAGCGCTGCTGGCCGATCACCTGTTTGTACACGTCGGTGGCGAGCATGGCGTACTGGCCGCCGATCACCTTAGGCACGCCAAAATCGGTAAACACCAAAATAAACACCACGAAACCTGCGCTCACCAGACCATAGCGCGCGTTCGGCAGGGTCACCGTGAAGAAGGTCCGCAAGCTTGAGGCGCCAAGCACTTCGGCCGCTTCGTAATGACGGGCATCGGCTTGTGACATGGCAGTAAGCAGAATCATCAGGGCGTGCGGGAAGGTCCAAAAGCACGAGCCCAGCACAATACCCAGCGGGCCATAGATCGAGCTGTCGCCGAGCCAAGCTTTGAGTACACCCTGCTCACCAAACAGATAAATAAGGCTAATGGCCGGCAGCAGCGACGGCGCCAGAATCGGCAGTAACAGCGCCGCTCGCACCCAGCCACGCAGCGGCAACAAGGTGCGGGTCAATGCCCAAGCGGCGGCAAAAGCGCTAACCAGCACCAGCACGGTACTTAAGGATGCCACCAGCAACGAGTGACCGAGTGCGCGCAATAATGCGCCGCTGGCAAAGTACTGCTGAAAATTCGCCAGGCCAACAAAGTGCCCGTCGCGATCTTCCAAGCTACGACTGAGCAGGCTCAACAACGGCGCCGGCAGCAAGAGCATAAATACGCCGATCAATAGCGCAAAAAACAGCACCAGCCAAAAGCGCTCGTGCGTGACCAAGCGGCCCAGCTTTAGGGGGGTGGCAAGCATAACAAGGGTAATCCGCAGAAGAGTGGCCGCCCGCAGGCGGCCAGAGAACACTGAAAATTCAGGCGGCGAAACAGCTCAAAGCATCGGCTGGCAGGTGCATGCCCAGTTGCAGCCCTTCGCAGAGCCCCAGCAAACGCGCGCGGCGCGCATCAACATCCACGGTTAAGGCTTCGCTAAGGCCCTCGACCCGCATGCGCAGGCGCATAAAGGTGCCGAGAAACTCCAATTGCTCAACTCGCGCCACTAAACCACCTTCATTGGCCGGCACCAATTGCACCTCTTCCGGGCGAAACGCCAAGCGCAGGCGTTGCCCCGGTTGCTGCGCTGGCATGTCCAGCGGCTGGCCGGCAAGGCTGAGCTTGCCGGCGGCATCCCGGCTGGAGTCGACGAAGTTCATCGCGCCGATAAACTCGGCCACAAACGGGCTGGCCGGCTGCCGGTAGATCTCTTGCGGGGTGCCTACCTGTTCGATCACCCCGTGGTTCATCACCACCACGCGATCGGCCATGGTCAGCGCCTCTTCTTGATCATGGGTGACCAAAATAGTGGTAACGCCCAGTTGCTGTTGCAGGCGACGGATTTCTTTACGCAGATGGCCACGCACCCGCGCATCCAACGCCGACAGCGGTTCATCGAGCAACAACAAACCTGGCGCGGGCGCCAACGCTCGCGCCAAAGCAACCCGCTGTTGTTGGCCACCCGACAGCTGCGCCGGATATTTACTGCGGTGCTCGCCTAGACCGATCAGCTCCAACAATTCGCTGACCCGCTGTTCGATAACGGCCTTGGGTTGATGCTGGCTGCGCAGGCCAAAAGCAATATTGGCCTGCACGCTGAGATTGGGGAATAACGCGTACGACTGAAAGACAATGCCAAAGTCGCGCTGGCGCGGTGGTAACAACGAAATGTCCCGCTCGCCTTGCAGCAAACGGCCACTGCTCTGCGCTTCGAGGCCGGCAATAATGCGCAGCAAGGTGGTTTTCCCGCAGCCCGAGGGGCCGAGAAAACACAACAACTCGCCCGGCTGGATATCCAGATGAATATCGCGCAACACCTGAGTGTCACCGAAGGACTTATTGATGCCCTGCAATTGCAGGCGACTGCCGCAGCCTTGAGTCATGGCTTGTACCTCAGGTACGTGATCGATGGGTAAATGCAAAATGACAAAGCCCTGCACCCCGCCAAACCCAGCCGGACTGAATGGTTTAGGTTTGGCGGACAGGGTGTTGCCGACACTCGGGATAGCAGCCCGCGCCCACCGCGGCCAAGGGCTAGCGACGTTGACGTGGGCTGCTTTGCGCTAGCCGTTACGGGCTAACA
>JBBKVZ010000033.1:0-6937 GCA_037968715.1 Pseudomonas sp. | reverse complement strand
ACCGTGATCATGGGCCACGAAGAACTGTGGAAGGTTAAAGCTGAGCGCGACCGCATCTACTCGCTGCCAGAGATGAGCGAAGCCGACGGCATGGCCGTGGCCGAGCTGGAAACCGAGTTCGCCGAGATGGACGGTTACACCGCCGAATCGCGCGCCGGTGAGTTGCTGCTGGGCTTGGGCATTGGCATCGAGCAGCACTTTGGCCCGATGAGCGAAGTGTCGCCGGGCTGGAAGCTGCGCGTGTTGCTGGCACAGGCGCTGTTTTCCAATCCAGAAGTGTTGCTGTTGGATGAGCCAACCAACCACTTGGACATCAATACCATTCGCTGGCTAGAAAATATTCTGACCCAGCGCAACAGCACCATGATTATCATTTCTCACGACCGTCACTTCCTGAACAGCGTGTGCACGCACATGGCTGACTTGGATTACTGCGAGTTGCGCCTATTCCCGGGTAACTACGACGAGTACATGACGGCCGCAACCCAGTCGCGCGAGCAACTGCTGTCGGATAACGCTAAGAAGAAAGCGCAGATCAACGAACTGCAAAACTTTGTTAGCCGCTTCTCGGCCAACGCCTCGAAATCCAAGCAGGCGTCGTCGCGCGCTAAGCAGATCGACAAGATCCAGCTGGCCGAAGTTAAGCCGTCTAGCCGAATCAGTCCGTTTATCCGTTTTGAGCAAACCAAAAAACTCCATCGCCAAGCCGTGATCATCGATCATCTGGCCAAGGGTTTTGACGGTAAGCCATTGTTCAAAAACTTCAGTTTCACCGTTGAAGCCGGCGAGCGCGTGGCGATTATCGGCCCTAACGGCATCGGCAAAACTACCTTACTGCGCACCCTAGTCGGCGAGCTGACCCCGGATGCCGGTACCGTTAAGTGGACCGAAAGCGCTGAGTTGGGCTACTACGCTCAGGATCACGCTGACGACTTCAAAGACGACTGGAACCTGTTCGACTGGATGGGCCAGTGGACTCAGGGTGGCGAACAGCTAGTACGTGGCACCCTCGGCCGTATGCTGTTCTCCAACGATGAGATCCTCAAGTCGGTCAAGGTCATCTCCGGTGGTGAGCAAGGCCGCATGTTGTTCGGCAAACTGATCCTGCAAAAGCCTAACGTGCTGGTGATGGATGAACCGACCAACCACTTGGACATGGAATCCATCGAAGCCTTGAACTTGGCGCTGGAAAACTACCCTGGCACGCTGATTTTCGTCAGCCACGACCGTGAGTTTGTGGGTTCTTTGGCCACGCGGATTATCGAACTGTCGGCCAACGGCATCACCGACTTCAGCGGCACCTACGATGATTACCTGCGCAGCCAGGGCTTGATCGCCTGATCAACGCCGAGCTAGCTAAATAAAAAACGCCCCGCCTTGTCGGGGCGTTTTTTATTGGCGCGGCAACGATTTAAACTGCGTTCTAGGCTGGGTGAGCCGAGCATTGCCGAGGTATGAGATGACCAGCGAAGAAATCGGCGCTTTTTGCCTGCAACTGCCGGGCGCCTGCGAAGACTTAAAATGGGGCAACAATCGGGTATTTTCAGTGGCCGGGAATAAGATGTTTGCGGTTCTCGACTTTATGGGTTCAGGTTTGGCCTTTAAGGTCGATGACGACTTATTTCTTGGCTTTACTGACCGTCCGGGCATCCGCCCTGCCCCGTACCTAGCCCGCGCTCACTGGGTCAGCATGGCGGTTGAGCCGCCGCTAAGTACGGCAGAGTTACAGCAGTTACTGCGCCGCTCGCATCAGTTGGTGGTAAAGCGGCTGCCAAAACTTAAACGTATCGGCCTACTGCTCGATCAATAACCTCACTCAAGCCGGATAGTTGCGGGCCAAAAAATCCAGCAGGAGCGCATTCACCTGCTCAGCTTGTTCGTTTTGAATCCAGTGCCCGCAATTCGCCAAAAGGTGCTGCTCCAGACGGGGCACCAACTTGGGCATTTGCTTGAGGGTGTATGCCTCCAGCGTGCCAACAGGGTCGAGGTCGCCGAGTAAAAACAACGCAGGCTGGGCGATCGGCATCCCGGCCAGCGCCTCGCTGCGCTGCCAGTTACGTTCAAAATTGCGATACCAATTGAGCGCGCCGTAAAAGCCATGTGCAGCAAAGGTTTTTACGTACTCAGCAAACGCAGCCTCGCTGCACCAAGCAGGCAAGCTCAGCGGTTCGTGCATGCCGTCGAACAACTTTGCGCCCGCCGGCTTGGCTTGCAAGAAACAATCTTTAGGCACCGCTGCCGAGAGGTTATGCAGCATCAAGCGCAAGGCTCGCGGGATGTCCGCGTCCATTTCCGCCTCAGCCACGCCGACCTCCTGAAAATACAGAATGTAGTGGAAGTGTTCGGCATGCAGTTGGCGCATTAGGCCAATTGCCGGCTGCTTGGGTCGCCCGCCAAAGGGCACTGACATGCCCACCACGGCTTGCACGCGCTGCGGCTCAAGCAACGCCAAATGCCACGCTACGGGTGCGCCCCAGTCATGGCCAACCATGCACACCTGCTGCTGGCCGAGAGCATCCATCGCGCCCTGAATATCGCCGCACAAGGTAATCAGGTCGTAGGCCGCAGGGTCACGCGGCGCAGTGCTTTGCCCATAACCACGCATCTCAGGAATAAACACTTGGTAACCGGCGGCGACTAACGGCGTTATCTGCTGGCGCCACGAATGCCAACACTCGGGAAAGCCATGCAATAACCACACAGGCCTGCCGCTCTCGGGGCCAGCCACATACAAACTGAGGGTGATGCCGTTAACGTCTAAGAGCTGATGCTTGAGACTGTGCATAAATGGCCTCCCGGGCAGAGCAAACACTATGCCTAAACGGATGCAAAACTGCGCCTGGATTGGCCCCGCGAATACCCAGTCAACAGCCAGAAAACCCCAAGAGCAGGCTTAATAAGCGAGCAAAAGCCGCACTGGCACGCCGAAGTAGCGGCCGTTGAGCATTAGCCAGTCAAAGCAAACAACTTGGTGGACCAGCACGATCAGCCAGAACGGCAATTGAAACGCAAGCTTGCGGGTTTTATGTCGAAAGACCTGTTGCGCCAGCAAAGCGCCTGGCCAGCCGCCAAGTAATGCGGTGATCTGCAACGTGCTTTCGGCAGTGCGCCAGCGACCTAGTTGCGCACTGTTTTTATCCTTCCAGTATTGATAAAAACTCAGCAGGCTAACCATTGGGTAAGCAACCAAGAGACCGATAAAGTTATGCACCAGCCACAACTGCACAGCCGCACAAAAGGGTAAAACGCCCAGCCCGACATACACCAGAAGCTTCAGCAGCAGGTGCTGCACAGCAGAGGTAGGCGCTGCTTTTTTACGGCGTTTAATAGCCGGCAGTCGCGCGGTTGCGTTGGACTTACTGCTAACAGCTCTAGGCTTGCGGCGAATATCCGGACGATCAAGACTTAATCCCGGCAGGCGCATATGTTCGGCGCGCAGACGGCCTTGCGAATCTTGACTGGCAACAAACAACACCTGCTCACCCGGCTGCGGGCGCTGTTCGCCGCGCATTGCCGAGATGTGCACAAACACTGCAGCACCGCCCTGCTCGGGCTGGATAAAGCCAAAACCCTTGGCATCATTCCAGCTGGCTAATTGCCCGCGTTGTTCCATGTATTAATCGCCTACTGATCAAGCTTGTGCGGTAGCCCAGTCTATCCAACCGAACTGCCAGGTCGCCAAAATCAGCAGACCAAAAGCAATCCGGTACCAGGCAAATACCTCATAGCTGTGTTTGGCAATAAATTTAAGCAGGCCGCGCACGGCGATCATGGCAAATATAAAGGCAGTGACGAAACCGATGGCGAACACTGGTAAATCGCCGAGCTGAAAGAACTCGCGGTATTTGTAACCAGAATACAGTGCCGCACCGACCATAGTCGGCATTGCCAGGAAGAACGAAAACTCAGTTGCCGTTTTGCGCGACAAGCCAAACAGCAGACCACCAATAATGGTCGAGGCTGAGCGCGAGGTGCCGGGAATCATCGCCAGACACTGCACTAAACCCACTTTAAGGCCGTCACTCCAGTGCATTGCCTCGACACTTTCCACGCGAACCAAGTGTTGCCGGCGCTCAGCCCAGAGCATGATTACCCCGCCAACTAGCAGTGCAGTGGCTACGGTGATGGGATTGAACAGGTAATGATGGATGATGTCCGCAAAGGCCACGCCCAATACCACGGCTGGCAATACAGCAATAACCAGATTGACGGTAAAGCGCTGCGCCTGCGCCTCTTTGGGTAAGCCGATAACCACATCAATGATCTTGCGACGGTACTCCCAAACCACTGCCAATATCGCGCCCAGCTGAATGATAATGTTAAAGGCGATGGCTCGGTCACCGCCAAAGCCGATAAGGTCTGCCACGATAATCTGGTGACCCGTACTGGAAATCGGCAAAAATTCGGTGAGCCCTTCAACCACGCCAAGAATCAACGCCTGCACAGCAAGTAAGAAGTCCATATAAATCCATAGTCGTGTGAAAAAGCTAACGCAGAACGCATTAGCTGAGAGCCCAGTTTTGCGGGCTTATCTCGATGTAGAGTCTACCAAATTTATGACAGTCAAGCCTTCTACAGAGCGCCTGTGCTGCTGGCAACTGGGCCAATGATTAATTGCCAAGCACCTACGCGAATGCTTAGCTAATAGTTCAAGCGTCTATGTGTATCCGGAGCTTCACCATGCGTTTTTTGCGTAATCTACCCATTAGTCGTCGCCTTTGGCTGATTTTGCTCAGTTCCATTCTCATGCTCTTGGCGCTGACAGCGCTAATGTTGCAGCAAATCTACGCTGACCTTTACCAAGCCAAAGCCCTTAAGACCCAACATGTGGTGGAAAGTGCCAGCGGTGTACTGGGCTATTTTCAAGGATTAGAGAGCTCTGGCGCCCTGACCCATGAAGCGGCGCAAAAGCAGGCAATGGAAGCCATTAGAGGCATGCGTTATCAGAATAACGACTACTTCTGGATCAACGACCAAGCGCCACGAATGATCATGCATCCGACCAATCCGAAGCTCGAAGGCCAAGACCTATCGGGTATCAAAGACCCGGATGGTAAGGCGCTGTTTAATGAGATGGTCGAGGTCGTACAGGCTAGCGGCGCTGGCGCTGTTGAATATCGCTGGCCCAAGCCGGGCGCACAGGAGCCGGTGGGCAAGGTTTCTTATGTGGCGCTGTTTAAGCCTTGGGGCTGGATCATTGGCTCCGGAGTTTATATTGACGACATTCAAGTTGAGTTCCGCCAGCAATTGTTTCAAGCCGCAGGCGCGTTACTGATTATCAGCCTACTGCTGGGAGGACTAGTCACCTTGATGGTGCGCAGCATTGCTCAACCGCTAAATGAGACCGTTAAGGCGATGGCCAACATTGCCAGTGGCGAAGCCGACTTGACTCGTCGCCTCGACAGCCATGGTCGTGACGAATTGACCGAACTGGCCGGTCACTTCAACGGCTTTACGGCTAATTTGCGCAACGTGATTGGTCAGTCGCTGCAGGCGGCCGGTGAACTCGACCAGGCATCCGGTGCACTTGGCAATACCGCTGAAAATGCTCAGCAACAAAGCCAGCAGCAGGCGCAACAAATGGAGCTGGTGGCTACCGCGATCAATGAAGTCGCCTATGCCGTTCAGGATGTCGCCAAGAACGCAGAGCATGCGGCCAACGAAGTACGTCAAGCCGAGGCGCAGGCTGAGCAGGGCTTGGAAAATATCGACGGCAGTCTGCGCAAGATTGATCAGCTGTCCAGCACCATCGACCAAGCAGTTGGCGTGATGCATAGCTTGGCCCAAGAAAGCGCGCAGATTGGCAGTGTGCTTGAGGTAATTCGCTCCATTGCTGAACAAACTAACTTGCTTGCCCTCAACGCGGCGATTGAGGCCGCGCGCGCCGGCGATCAGGGTCGTGGCTTTGCGGTGGTGGCCGACGAGGTGCGTCTGCTGGCCCAACGGACTCAGCAGTCTACCGCTGAAATAAAAACCATGATTGAAAGCCTGCAAAGCAATTCGAATGCCGCCGTAACCGTCATTAACGCCAGCAGCGAAGCCTCACAGCAAACCGTTGAACAGGCGCGTAAAGCGGGTGAAAGTCTTAGCCAAATTACCGCCTCCCTGCGAGAGCTAAGCAACTTGAATGCATCCATCGCCAGTGCCACCCTGCAGCAGGCGCACGTGGTCGATGACATCAATCAGAATGTCACCCAGGCTGCTACGCTGGCGCATGGCAATGCCGTGATGGCGGACCAGTCTAGCGCCGCCAGCCAGCACCTCGGACACTTGGCACGACAACTTAATCAGCTGCTTGGACAATTTCGCGTATGAGGTCAGCATGAGCGGCATGGAACATCAGGAGATAGACCTCAACAAGCCGCAAAACCAAGATCTTATTTGGGACTTGGACAACATGGCCAAACGAGATTTGGCTGAGCGTTTTATTCAACTATTTGAAAACCGTTTATGCGTTTACTCTGAGTCGGTCAGTCAGCTATACACCAACTACAACCTGCACTTCCCCAGTGAAATGGGCCGCAAAATGGTGGTTCTGCCAAATCCCTATGCATTTCACGACACACTACACGGCATCGAGTCTCTAGCCATTCGTAAAACTGGGCTGTGTGTAATGCCAGGCATGATCATGGGCAAACCAGGCTTGCTGTTGACCAACGAGGTCAAGGGTGGCTCACCGGGCCCCAAGTCTATGCCGTTCAAGCAGGCCCTGGCGCAGATCATCAGCAATCAAAAGAAAATGGGCGATGATTTTCTGCCCGTGCTAATGAAGGGCGACTTACGCGAGTTTGATCAGCAAATGCCCTATATCCACCTGCATCGACTGCAGGTGCAAAAGCTCAGCAGGCTTTCCAGCTTTGAGCGCAGTGATATCCAGCAAAGCATCACCCGCAAGCTGTTACTGCTATACCGCCAGGCAGATAACTTGATCTGTTAA
>JBBKVZ010000032.1:0-3515 GCA_037968715.1 Pseudomonas sp. | reverse complement strand
TGGTTAACTGGGACTTCGTAGCGAAAAACTTCGCCGCCTAAGCCCGTAGCCGCTGCCCCACGGGTAGCGCGCTAAAACAAAAAGCCCGCATCCTTGGATGCGGGCTTTTTTGTGGCTGTGTACCCGTTACGTATTGAGCGCAAAATGTAGGGTGGGCTTTAGCCCACCAAGGCTCTTACTCCGCGCTGGTGGGCTAAAGCCCACCCTACAAAATAGGCCTGCAACACATAACTAGGACATAGCCGTTTTTGTGGGTGCTCTGTCGGGATGAGTTATGCCGCTGCACGACTAACCCACCCAAGGCGCTAGACCTCAGTTTCTGCCGGCTTAACCTGGAACCAGGCTGCGTACAGCGCCGGCAAGAACAGCAAGGTCAAGGCCGTAGCCACCACCAAACCGCCCATAATCGCCACGGCCATTGGCCCGAAGAACACGCTGCGTGACAGCGGGATCATCGCCAATACCGAGGCTAGCGCGGTCAGCACAATCGGCCGGAAGCGCCGCACGGTAGCGCCGACGATGGCGTCCCATTGCTGGATACCGGCGGCAATATCCTGCTCGATCTGATCAACCAAAATCACCGAGTTACGCATGATCATCCCAGACAAGGCGATGGTGCCAAGCATGGCGACAAAGCCGAACGGCTGCTGGAAGATGATCAAGAACAAGCACACCCCGATCAAGCCCAAAGGCGCGGTGAGAAAAACCATGGCCGACAGCGAAAAGCTCTTCAGCTGCAGCATCAGCAAGGTCAGCACCACCAGAATAAACAACGGCACTCCGGCATTCACCGAGCCCTGACCCTTGGCCGAATCTTCAACGGTGCCGCCCACGCTCACTTCGTAACCTTGCGGCAACTCGGCAATCAGCGTTTTCAGGGTTGGCGCAATTTGTTTAACCAGCGTGGCCGGCTGCTCTTTGTCGTAAATATCGGCGCGCACAGTCACGGTTGGCTGGCGATTGCGGTGCCAGATCACCCCTTCCTCAAAACCGTACTCAAGGGTTGCCACCTGCGACAACGCGACGTTCTGACCGTTATTGGTGGGGATTGATAAACTCGGCAATTGCGACAACTGCTGACGATCAGCGGCGCTGCCGCGCTGCAGTATTTCGATCAGCTCATTGCCTTCGCGAAACTGACTAACCGTCGAGCCCGACAACGCGCCCTGCAAAAACTGTGAGAGATCGGCGGTATTCACGCCCAGCGCACGAGCACGGTCTTGGTCGACCAACAAGCGAATAACCTTGCTCGGCTCCTCCCAATCTAGGTGCACATTCACCACATGTGGGTTTTCGCGAACCTTATCGGCCACCTCCCGCGCCAGTGCGCGCACCACTTCAATGTGTTCACCAGAAACCCGGTATTGAATCGGGTAACCCACCGGCGGACCGTTCTCCAAACGCGAGACCCGTGTCCGCAGCGTCGGGAACTGCTCGCCTAGCGTGGTAATCAACCAGCTGCGCAGGGCTTCACGGTCTTTCACCGACTTGGTCAACAGCACAAACTGGGCAAAGCTGGCGGTGGGTAATTCTTGGTTCAGCGGCAAGAAGAAACGCGGCGACCCCGCGCCCACATAAGCCACGTAGTTAACGATGCTCTTGTGCTCTTTAAGCATGGCCTCCAAGCGTTTGACCTGCTCATTGGTCGCCGTTAGCGACGCGCCTTCTTCCAGTTTGAAGTCGACTAAAATTTCATAACGTCCCGACGCCGGAAAGAACTGCTGCGGGACGAACCGAAACAGCATGATCGAAGCCACAAACAAGCCCAGCGTGAAGATGATGACCAAGCGCCGACGGCGCACGCACCAGTCGACCATGTTGCGTACCCGCTGATAAAACGGCGTGGCATACGGGTCATTGCCATCGACGCTGCCACCATGTTTGGCCGCATGCAATTTGGCCAAGTCGGGCAGCAGGCGCTCACCCAGAAAAGGTACAAACACCACGGCAACGATCCATGAGGCCAGCAATGCAATGGTCACTACCTGGAAGATTGAACGGGTGTATTCGCCGGTGCTGGAGTTGGCGGTAGCAATCGGCAAGAAACCCGCCGCGGTAATCAGCGTACCGGTCAACATTGGGAATGCCGTGCTGGTCCAGGCATAACTGGCAGCAGTGAAGCGGTCAAAACCCTGCTCCATCTTAATCGCCATCATTTCCACGGCGATAATGGCGTCATCCACCAGCAACCCGAGGGCCAACACCAAGGCGCCGAGGGATATCTTGTGTAAGCCGATGCCAAAGAAATACATGCTGGCAAAGGTCATCGCCAGCACTAATGGAATCGACAACGCGACCACTAAGCCGGTGCGCATGCCGAGGGAGAAAAAGCTTACCAACAGCACGATGATCACGGCCTCAGCCAGCACGCGAACAAACTCGCCAACGCCAACCTTCACCGCCGCCGGTTGATCCGACACTTTGCTTAATTGCATACCGGCCGGCAGGGTTTCTTGCAGACGAGCAAACTCTTTTTCCAGCGCCTCGCCCAACACCAGAATATCGCCGCCGTTTTTCATCGATACGGCTATGCCCAGGGCATCCTCACCCATAAAGCGCATGCGTGGCGCAGCGGGGTCATTGAACCCACGGCGCACCTCACCGACATCACCGACCCGAAAGGTGCGATCGCCGACGCGAATCGGGAAATCGCGAATTTCGTCCACACTAGAAAAATTACCCGATACCCGTAAGCGCACCCGGCTACTTGGGGTCTCAAAGAAGCCCGCCGCTGACACTGCGTTTTGTTTATCCAGTGCCTGTTGCACCGCCGCCAGCGGCACATCCAGAGTGGCCAACTTGGCGTTGGACAGTTCAATCCAGATTTTCTCGTCTTGCATGCCGATCAAATCGACCTTGCCCACGTCCTTGACTCGCTGCAATTGCAACTGCACACGGTCGGCGTAGTCCTTGAGCACCGCGTAATCGAAGCCCTGGCCGGTTAACGCGTAAATATTACCGAAGGTGGTGCCAAACTCATCGTTGAAAAATGGTCCCTGCACACCCTGCGGCAAGGTGTGCCGTATATCGCTGACTTTTTTGCGGATCTGATACCAGAGGTTTTCCATGTCCTTGCCGGGCAAGCTTTCGCGAGCGACGAAGGTCACCTGCGATTCACCGGGGCGTGAATAGGAAATGATTTTGTCGAAGTCGCCGGTCTCCATCAGCTTCTTTTCGATGCGTTCGGTAACTTGCTTAGACACTTCTTCGGCGGTGGCGCCCGGCCAGCGCACATTCACGACCATGGCCCGGAAGGTAAACGGTGGGTCTTCACTTTGGCCTAACTTGGTGTAAGAAAATGCGCCCAGCAAAGCCAATAGCAACATGAAATAACGAACAATTTGGCGATTATTGAGCGCCCAGGCAGAGAGATTGAAGCCCATCGAAAATTACTCCTTCGCCGTCAGGTCAACCGCACGATTATCACGATCAACCGGGCGTACAACCTGCCCCTCACGCAACACTTGCACACCGGCCGCCACCACCCAGTCATCGGCCTGAAGGCCAGATAACAC
>JBBKVZ010000031.1:0-7137 GCA_037968715.1 Pseudomonas sp. | reverse complement strand
TCTGCGTTTTATAGCGCTCTGCGTTCAAAGAAGCGCGGCCATCCGTCACCGGTTTTGTTTTGGGCATACAACAACATGCAAACTCCCTCCGAGCAGCTGCGGCGTCTGCCGTTTACCTTTGCCAAACGCCATGGCGTGTTGCGCGCTGGCCTATGCCTGCAGGCGCGTCAGGGCGGTAATTTGAATGCGCTGCAAGAAGCCCAGCGCTATATCGGCGGATTGCTGCCGGTGCAGTGGTTAAGCCCAGCGGCCTTTGATCAAGCGCTGAGCGACGCCTACCAGCACGACTCCTCGGCGGCCATGCAAATGGTCGAAGACATGGGCTCAGACATGGACCTGGCCAGCCTCACCGAGCAGATCCAGGAAACCGAAGACCTGCTCGAACAAGAGGACGACGCGCCGATCATCCGCCTGATTAACGCCATTCTCGGCGAGGCGATTAAAGAGAACGCCTCGGACATTCACGTCGAGACCTTCGAGAAGCGCTTGGTGATCCGTTTCCGCATCGACGGCATTCTGCGTGAGATGGTCCAACCCAAGCGCGAGCTGGCGGCCCTGCTGGTGTCGCGAATCAAGGTAATGGCCAAGCTGGATATCGCCGAGAAGCGCGTGCCGCAAGATGGCCGGATGTCCCTGCGGGTCGGCGGGCGTGAGGTGGATATTCGCGTATCGACTCTGCCGTCGGCCAATGGCGAGCGGGTGGTGATGCGTTTGCTCGACAAACAAGCGGGCCGCCTGACCCTGCAACACTTGGGCATGAGTGAGCGCGACCGCAGCCTGATGACTGAAGCGGTGAAGAAACCCCACGGAATTATTCTGGTCACCGGCCCGACCGGCTCGGGTAAAACCACGACTTTGTACGCCAGTTTGGTCAGCCTGAATGACGGCACGCGCAACATTCTTACCGTCGAAGACCCGATCGAATACCACCTCGAAGGCATCGGCCAGACCCAAGTGAATAGCAAGGTCGAGATG
This sequence comes from Pseudomonas sp., assembly GCA_037968715.1. Taxonomy (GTDB): domain Bacteria; phylum Pseudomonadota; class Gammaproteobacteria; order Pseudomonadales; family Pseudomonadaceae; genus Aquipseudomonas. The sequence goes on along the minus strand of JBBKVZ010000031.1, from coordinate 6,162 downwards.
ACCTTCGCCCGAGGCCTGCGGGCTATTTTGCGGCAAGACCCGGACGTGGTGATGATCGGTGAAATCCGCGACAAGGAAACCGCCGAAATCGCCGTACAGGCCTCGCTGACCGGTCACTTGGTGCTGTCGACCCTGCACACCAACACCGCCATCGGCGCCGTGACGCGGCTGGTGGACATGGGCATCGAACCGTTCCTGTTGTCGTCGTCCTTGCTCGGCGTGCTGGCCCAGCGCTTGGTGCGGGTACTCTGCCCGAGCTGTAAGCAGCCCTATCAAGCCGACGCCGCCGAGTGCGCGTTGGTGGGTGTCGACCCCGCCAACCCGCCGACCCTGCACCACGCTGTGGGTTGCACTGAGTGCCGGCAGCTGGGTTATCGCGGGCGTACCGGTATCTATGAACTGGTGATGTTTGACGATGCTCTGCGTGCTTTGGTGCACAACGGTGCCAGCGAGCAGGAGATGACCCGTCACGCCCGGCGGTTTGGCCCGAGCATTCGCGACGACGGCATGCGCAAGGTTCGCGAGGGTTTCACCACCCTTGAAGAAGTGCTGCGCGTAACGCGGGAAGAATAAGCCAGATGACTCGCCCGCCTTCGTGGACTCGCCCGCCCTCCCAGATAATCAATGCCCTTGTAGGGGCGTTCTTGGTCGCGAGAAATTGCATGGGTAATAGCTGATGGCCGCCTTCGAATACATCGCCCTCGACGCGCAAGGCCGTCAGCAAAAAGGCATGCTCGAGGCCGACAGCCCACGCCAGGCCCGGCAGTTTCTGCGTGATAAACAGCTGACCCCGCTGGAGGTTAAGCAGGCTCGCGGCCGTGAGCAAAAAAGCAGCGGGCCCCTGAGTTTTGGCCAAGGGCTGGGCGCTCGCGATCTGGCGATGTTGACTCGCCAATTAGCGACTCTGGTGCAAGCCGCCTTGCCGATTGAAGAAGCCTTGCGCGCGGCAGCGGCGCAATCCACCACGGCGAAGATCAAATCCATGTTGTTGGCGGTGCGCGGCCGGGTGCTGGAAGGTCACAGCTTGGCCGCTAGTTTGAAGGAATACCCAGCGGCGTTTCCTGAGTTGTACCGCGCCACCGTGGCGGCTGGTGAACATGCCGGGCATTTGGGTTTGGTGCTTGACCAGCTGGCCGACTACACCGAACAACGGCAACAATCGCGGCAGAAAATTCAGCTGGCGTTGCTCTACCCGGTGATTCTGATGGTCGCCTCGCTGACTATCGTCTGCTTTCTGCTCGGTTACGTGGTGCCAGACGTGGTTAAGGTGTTTGTTAATACCGGCCAGCAGTTACCCCTGCTGACCCGTGGGCTGATCGCCACCAGCTCGGTAGTGAAGAATTGGGGTTGGCTGATGGCGCTGGTGCTGATCGGCAGTGTGCTCGGCATCCGCATGGCCCTGCGCGACGAGGCGCTGCAGCGCCGTTGGGATGCCATGGTCTTGGCGATTCCGCTAATTGGTCGGCTGGCGCGGGCGACCAATACCGCCCGCTTTGCCTCGACCTTGGCGATTTTGAGCCGAAGTGGTGTGCCGCTGGTGGAAGCCTTGGCGATTGCCGCCGCGGTAATCGCCAACCTGCGCATTCGCGACAAAGTGGTGATCGCCGCGCAAACCGTGCGCGAAGGCAGCAGCCTGACCCGCGCCCTAGAAGCCAGCGAGGAGTTCCCGCCGATGATGCTGCACATGATCGCCAGCGGCGAAAAATCTGGCGAGCTGGACCAAATGCTGGCCCGCACCGCACGCAATCAAGAAAATGACCTGGCCGCGCAAGTGGCGCTGTTGGTCGGGCTGTTCGAGCCGTTTATGCTGGTATTTATGGGCGCAGTGGTGCTGGTGATCGTGCTGGCCATCCTGCTGCCGATTCTTTCCCTTAATCAATTGGTGGGTTAGTTACAGAGCCCTAGGGTGGACGTGGGGTGGACGTAGGGCGGACTCAGGAGCGCAGCGAACAGTCCGCCAACACAAGCCCGCGCCAACCCAGGCACCGCGCCAACCCATGGCGTACTGCCTTCGGCGAGTACACCCTACGAAATGACTGTGCAACTTTTAACAGGAGATAGCTTATGAAATACCGGCAAAGCGGTTTTACCCTGATCGAAATCATGGTGGTGGTGGTCATCCTCGGCATTCTGGCTGCTTTGGTGGTGCCGCAAGTAATGGGCCGCCCGGATCAAGCCAAGGTCACGGTGGCGAAAACTGACATCACCGCCATTGGCGCATCCTTGGATATGTACAAGCTCGATAACGGCAACTACCCAAGCACTCAGCAAGGTCTAGAAGCCCTGGTGAAAAAGCCCGCAGGTACGCCGCTGGCCAAGAACTGGAACAAAGACGCTTACTTGAAGAAGTTGCCGGTCGATCCGTGGGGTAATCCGTACCAGTACCTGTCGCCGGGCACTAAGGGGCGTACTGATCTGTATTCCTTCGGTGCCGACGGTAAAGAGGGCGGCACCGATAACGACAGCGACATTGGTAATTGGGATAACTGATGCACAACCGCCAGCGCGCGTTCACGCTGATCGAACTGTTGGTGGTGATCGTTATCATCGGCAGCATGCTCAGCTTGGCGGTGTTCTCCATGGGCAGCACCGGCGGTGGTCGTGAGCTGCGCGGGGAGGCCGAGCGCTTGGCGGCGGTGATCGCCTTATTGCTGGAAGAAGCCACCCTAGACAATCGCGAATATGGTTTGCAGTTGCGCACAGACGGTTACCGGGTATTGGCCTATGACGACGTCAGCGGTGAATGGGCAGCGCCTAACGACAGCCGCGACTACCCATTACCGAGCTGGATACGTTTGGACCTGCAGATGGACGGCACCGCGTTAAAACTGCCGCAAGTGCTCAGCGAAGATGACCAAGAGCCGACTGCCGAGTCCAAGTTGCAGCCACAGTTATTGCTGCTCTCCAGTGGCGAACTGTCGCCCTTTCACCTGCAACTGAGCGACCGCCGCCCAGCTGGGCAAGTCTATGAATTGAGCAGCGATGGTTTCAATTTGCCCGAGGCCAGCGCCGCCCAAGGGCGCAAATAATGTCCGGCCGCGCATTACCTAGCGCCGTGCAAATCGGCGGAAGAGTTCTCGCCCGCATCGTAGGGTGGGCAACGCGCAGCTTGCCCAGCAATTGGCCCGGACATCTACGCTGGTCAAGATTTCACGAATGTTCACGGTGGCCAACGCTTCGCGGTTGTCCAGCCTACGCATATGCAGCGTCGAACATGAACCGGGACCTAGGGCGGATTCAGGAGCGCAGCGAACAATCCGCCATTCCCCTCATCGGCCGCATTCCCCAGCGCCAACGCGGCTTTACCCTGTTGGAAGTGCTGGTGGCCTTGGCGATTTTTGCCACGGTTGCTGCCGTGCTGCTCACCGCCAGTGCGCGCAGCCTGCAAAACGCCGCCCGCCTAGAAGAAAAAGCCTTGGCTGGCTGGGTCGCAGATAATTACCTCACCGAGTTGCAACTGGCCGCAACCCCGCCGGAATCGGGCAACGACAGCCGCGAGCTGGAGTACGGCGGTAAGCCGTGGCAGCTGTACAGCGAGACCGTCACCACCAGCGATCCGGGCCTGCGCCGAGTTACTTTGTGGGTGGCGCTGCCGCCCGGCTCGCGTGACAACTCGCCGGTTAAAGAACGCTCCACGGTGACGCTCACTGGCTTTGTCGGGGTGCGGCAATGAGCCGGCGCAGCGCGGGCTTCACCTTGCTAGAGCTGCTGATCGCCATCTCGATTTTTGCTTTTTTGGCGCTCGGTACTTACCGCATGCTGGCCAGTGTCTTGGCCAGCGACGCGGCCACACGGCGGCATGAATTACAGCTGCGTGAACTGCAACGGGCCTTTGCCGTGCTCGAGCAAGACCTCGGCCAAGTGGGCCCACGGGCCATTCGCGACGGCTATGGCGATGTGCACCCGGCGCTGGTCGGTGAGGCCGAGCCGGCGGCGATGGAGTTCAGTCGTTTGGGCTGGCGTAATCCGTTGGGTGCGCCGCGTTCCAATTGGCAGCGGGTACGCTGGCAGTTGGTCGGCAATACGCTGCAGCGCAGTTATTGGTCGGTGCTCGACCAAGCGGTCGACAGCCAGCCGTTGCCACAACAAGTGCTCAGCGAGGTGCGCAGCCTGCAACTGCGCTACCTCGACCGTGACGGTAACTGGCTGAGTGAGTGGCCGGCGGCGTCCACCGGCAACGATGAGCAACAGCGTCTGCTGCAAGTCCCGCGCGCCGTGGAAGTGCGTTTGGAGCATGAGCGTTATGGCCTGCTGACTCGTTTGCTGCGCTTGCCGGACAGCGCTAAAGCCAAGAAAAATGCCCCGCAGGGCGCTGACCCGGCGGCGCCCGATGCCGGCAACGGTGAATATCCTTCCGGCGTTAGCCCATGAACCGGCCTATCAAGCAGCGCGGCGTGGCGCTGATTACCGTATTGCTGGTGGTGGCCATCGCCACCGTAGTCACGGCCGAGATGATCGCCCGTCAACAACTGAGCATTCGCAGCAGCAGTAACCAGCTGAGTGCGCGCCAGGCCTGGCACTTCGCCTTGGGTGGCGAGGCGCTGGCGCAAGCGCTGCTGGCCCGGGACCTTAAGCAGTCCGCTGGCAATCCGAGCCGGAAGGTCGATCATCTGCGCGAGGCGTGGGCGCGCAAACAGGCGCCTTTCGAGGTGGATGACGGGCGCGTGAGCGTGCAGATCGAGGACCTCGCTGGGCGCTTTAATTTGAATAGCTTGGTGGTTAATCAGCTAGAGAATTCAGTGGCGCGGCAACGTTTTGAGCGTTTGTTATTGGCGCTGAAAATTGATCCGCTGTTTGCCGTTCGGCTGGTTGATTGGCTGGACAAAGATGAGCAAACAAGCGCTGGTTCTGGTGCCGAGGACAATGAATATCTACTCTTGCAGCCGGCCTATCGGGCGGCCAATCGACGCTTGCAGGATGTCTCCGAGTTGCGTCTGCTACTGGAACTCAGTGAGCGCGATTACCGGCGGTTGCTGCCTTATGTCAGTGCGCTGCCGGAGAACACCCCGTTGAACGTGAATACCGCCAGCGCCTTGGTACTTACCACTTTGGTCCAAGGAATGAGTCTGCAGTCGGCGCAGGAGTTAGTTCAAGCTCGGGGTGCTCAGGGCTACCGCAGCCCGGCCGACTTTACGGCGCAGCCGACGCTGGCCGCTGCCGGCAATCAGCTGAATGACTTGTCCGTAAGCAGTGATTTTTTTCAGGTGCGCAGCGAAGTGCAGTTGGGCACGCGCAAGCGGGTTCTGGTCAGTGTTTTGCAGCGTGAGAGTGATGGTCGGGTACAGGTGCTGCAACGAGATTTAGGGCAATCAGCGCGGGTGCTGGTGACGAGTAATAAAGATAAGGAACAACCATGATCGATTGCCTGTTTTTACCCGCCGACTGCGCCGAGCAGTTGGCTGAGCAGACGCAGCTGTATTGGCAGCCCGCCAGTGCGCAGGGTATGCCTGTGCGCTGGGGCGATTGCGCGCGCGAGCTGGCCGGGCAACGGTTTGCCTTGGTGCTGCCGATGGCCGTAGCCAGTGCGTGTGCGGTCACTCTGCCGCCGGTTAAAGCCCGCTGGCTGCGCCAGGCCCTGCCCTATGCGGTGGAAGAACTGCTGGCCGATGAAGTTGAATTGCTGCATTTGGCCTTGGGCGAAGCCCTCGACGATGGGCGGCATATGCTCTTGGCAGTGCGCCGCAGCCTGTTGCAGGGCTGGCTGGCCCAGCTGGCGGCGCAGGGGCTGGAGGTGGCAGCCATTTACGTGGATGCCGATTTACTGCCCCGTGAGGGTACGCAGGTGCTGCTGCACGGCGAACAGGGTTTGCTTGGCGGTAGCGGTGAGTGGCGGCTGGCCTTTAACCGCCACGATTGGCCGCAATTGGCCACCAGCATCGACAGCCCAGTGAGCCTGCTGGACGAGTCGTGCCCCTGGCCCTTATTGTCGGCCGGGCAGACACGCGCGATCAACCTTGCCCAAGGTGAGTTTGCTGTTCGGCAAGGCTCTAGCAGCTGGCAGGTGTGGCGCGGCGCAGCGGCCTTGGCTGGCTTGTGGCTGGTCTTGCAGCTGGGTTTCGACCTTGCCCAGAGCTGGCATTTACAGCGTCAGGGCGACAGTTACGCGGCGGCCAGTCAGGCGCTGTACCACGAGTTATTTCCCGCCGACACGCGCATCGTTAA
>JBBKVZ010000030.1:0-18099 GCA_037968715.1 Pseudomonas sp. | reverse complement strand
GTTTCATTAAAGGTGGCCAGCTGCTCTAAGCGGGCCTTACTCAAATAGTCGTAATAGGTCAGGGTGCGCGAGAATTTTTCGGGATTTTGTTGGTTGAGCAGCAGCTTGAGGTATTCCTGATTACCGCTTTGGTAGGCGGCGCGGGCCTGAATGCCGATCAGGCGTTGTTGCTCAAGGCGCGACTCTTGGAGTTTTTTTTTCTGTTTATCCAGTTGCTGGATTTGCTCGTTACTTTTATTCATCTCAAGCTGCAGGTCTTTGACCTGTGTTTCCAGCTGGCCCATTTCGCTTTCGGTCTTTTTCAGGTCCTGCTGAACACCGGATTTATCTTTTTGCAGCTGGTCGAGCAGTTTTTTTAGCTCGACGACGTCTTTGTGCGCGGCATCCAGCTGGAGCTGGGCATCGCTGCGGGGGTCGGCCATGGCTGGGCTGAGCAGGCAGGCAAGAAAAACGAGAGTTAGAAAACGCAGCATGGTCTGGGTGAAACCGGCAGAGGACGATGGCCTAGTATGCCCGCGCTGTCGGGCAAAAAAAATGCCCGCAGCATCGGCTGGCGGGCGTTATGGCTAAACAGTGACGAAAAGCCCGTGCGCCGACAGGTGCACGGGCTAAATGGCCGCCTTACAGCAGTTCGCTCAGCGACTTGCCGGTCATTTCTGCCGGTAGTGGCAGGCCCAGCAGCGTCAGCATGGTGGGTGCGACATCGGCCAATACGCCGCCATCTTGCAGGTTGATATTGCGCGTGCCGACATAAATAAACGGCACCGGCTCGCAGGTATGCGCGGTGTGGGCCTGACCGCTAACGGCGTCTTCCATTTGCTCGACGTTACCGTGGTCGGCGGTGATCAATGCTTCGCCGCCGACTTTGTTAAGGGCGGCAACGATGCGCCCGACGCAAGCATCCAAGCATTCCACCGCTTTTACCGCCGCAGAAAAAATCCCGGTATGGCCGACCATGTCGCCGTTGGCGAAGTTGACGATGATCACGTCAAAGCGCTGCTGCTCAATGGCTTCAACCAGATGGTCGGTGAGCAGCGGGGCATTCATCTCCGGTTGCAGGTCATAGGTGGCGACGTTTGGCGAAGGAATCAGAATCCGCTCTTCGCCGGCAAACGGTTCTTCACGACCGCCGGAGAAGAAGAAGGTCACGTGCGCGTACTTCTCGGTCTCGGCGATGCGCAGTTGGCTTTTGCCGTTTTTCGCCAGGTAATCGCCTAACACGTTGTCCAGCGAGCCTGGGGCGAAGGCGCTGGGTGCGTCGATGCTGGCCGCGTACTGGGTGAGCATCACGAAGCGCGCCAGTTGCGGCGCGCGTGCGCGCGGGAACTCGCTAAAGTCGGCCTCGACAAAGGCGCGGGTCAGTTCGCGGGCGCGGTCGGCGCGAAAGTTCATAAACACCACGGCGTCGCCGTCTTCGATGTGTACTGGCGCGCCGATGCGAGTGGTTTTAACGAACTCGTCGTTTTCACCACGGGCATAAGCAGCTTCTAGCCCTGCGCTGGCGCTGGCGGCCGTGAACTCGGCCTGGCTGTCGACCATCAGGTTGTAGGCTTGGGCGACACGGTCCCAGCGATTGTCGCGGTCCATCGCAAAGTAGCGGCCAATAATGCTAGCAATACGGCCCTTGCCGAGTTTGGCGAAGGTCGCGTCGAGCAGTTCAATAGAGGCTGCGGCACTTCTTGGCGGTGTGTCGCGGCCATCCAGAAAGGCGTGTAGGTAGATTTTTTCTGCGCCGCGCTGGGCGGCCAGTTCGACCATGGCCACGAGGTGGTCTTGGTGGCTGTGCACGCCGCCATCGGAGAGCAAACCGAGAATATGCACGGCTTTACCGAGGCTAGCGGCACTGTCCACAGCGCTGCACAGGGTCGGATTGGTAAAAAACTCGCCGTCGCCAATGGCTTTGGTCACGCGGGTGAAGTCTTGATACACCACGCGGCCTGCGCCGAGGTTCATGTGGCCGACTTCCGAGTTGCCCATCTGCCCGGTGGGCAGGCCGACGTCCATGCCTGAACCGGAGATCAAACTGTGCGGCTGGGTGGCGCGCAAGTGGTCGTAAACCGGGGTGTTGGCGGCATATATGGCGTTGTACTCGTGGCTTTCACTGTGACCGAAGCCATCCAAAATAATCAGCACTAACGGTTTTGGTGTGGTTGGCATAAGGGCACCCGTGGTCCGCAGAATAAAAATGTGCGCGAATATTAAGCGCTAGTGAGCTTTTCGTCACGGTCGGACGGGGTTTGGTCGGCCTAGGCGGCTGTGTATACTGGCGACCATTTTCGCGTTCTGGAATCTATTGATGCTTGCTCAAGTGATTGAATTCGCCACTAACCACTACCTGCTCAGCAGTAGTGCCGTGGTGTTGTTGGCCCTGCTGATCTACTCCGAACTGCAGCGTGGCGGCAAAAGCCTCAGTTGCCGTGAGCTCACAGCGCTGGTTAATGGCGAGCAGGGCGTGATTGTCGATGTGCGCTCGCACAAGGATTTTGCAGGCGGTCACATTGTTGACTCGCTGAACATTCCTCACGATAAAATTTCCGAGCGTATGGTTGAGTTGGACAAGCACAAAGGCAAAACCATTGTCTTAGTGGATGCCCTAGGCCAGCATGCCGGCAGCATCTGCCGCGAACTGCAACAAGCCGGTCATACCGCAGCCAAGCTTGGCGGCGGAATTGCCAGCTGGCGCGGGGACAACCTGCCCCTAATCAAGTAAGGAGTCGTGTGATGGCTGCCGTGGTTATTTATTCCAGCGAATACTGCCCTTATTGCCGGCGTGCCGAGCAATTGTTGAAGAACAAAGGTGTCACGTACACGGCATACAGTATTGATGGCGCGCCGGCCGTGCGCGCAGAAATGGTCCGCAAGGCCGGGCGCACATCGGTGCCGCAAATCTGGATCGGCGCGACCCATGTTGGCGGTTGCGACGAGCTCCACGCCTTGGAACGCGCCGGCAAGCTCGACGCGTTACTCAATGCTTGATGCCAAGCACCCTCATTAACCCTTAGCAGCAATTACCAACAATAAGGCTCTGTCATGACTGAAGAAGTAAGCACCGGCGCAACTCAAGAAGACCAAGGTCCACAGTTTTCGCTGCAGCGCATTTATGTGCGTGACCTGTCTTTCGAAGCGCCAAAGAGCCCGGAGATTTTTCGTCAGGAATGGGCGCCAAGCGTTGAGCTGGACCTGAATACGCGGCAAAAGCCACTGGAAGGCGACTTCCATGAAGTGGTTCTGACACTTTCGGTTACCGTGAAAACCGGTGGCGAAACAGCATTTATTGCTGAAGTTCAGCAGGCGGGGATTTTCATGATCGCGGGCCTAGATGCAGCGGCGATGAGCCACACCCTCGGAGCTTTCTGCCCGAATCTGCTGTTCCCGTATGCGCGCGAAACCTTGGACAGCTTGGTTGTCCGTGGTTCGTTCCCAGCATTGATGCTGGCTCCGGTGAACTTCGATGCACTCTACGCTCAGCAATTAGAGCGTATGCAAACGGCTGGTAATGCTTAAGCCTTTGCAGCAATAAAAAAACGCCCTTCGGGGCTTTTTTTTCGTTGTGCGCCCAGCATGGCGCAGTCTTGCGGGTGCAAGTCGCGGAGCAAGCTGCCCCACGATCCTGCAGCGCTAGAGTTATTTTTTGAGGTCGTCCGCGGCGTCCTTGACACCATCGCCGAGGTCTTCAGCAGCATCGCGGATATTTTCGTGGGGGCGGTTATCCAGCGCGTCGTTAACGTTGTCTTTGATCTGCTCGGTGGTGCTGGCCGGTTTCTGGTCGCAAGCGGCCAGAGTAAACATCAACGGTATTGCAATAAGTAAGCCTGTGAATCGCATACAAATATCCTTTGCCCAGCAGGGCGGTTGGTTGAAAAGGGATGATGGGTTGCAGTGTTTTCGGTTCAGCTCTTCTTGACCATCCGGTAGATGAACAGTAACAGCATCGCGCCGAGTATCGATCCAATCCAGCCCACCGGACTGGCCATGCCGAGCATGCCGGCGATGTAAGTGCCGACAAACGAGCCGGCGATACCGAGCAAAATTGTCACGATCCAGCCGCCCGGGTCATTCCCTGGCATCAGGAATTTGGCGATAGCACCGACGATCAGGCCGACTATCAGGCTGCTGATGATTTCCATGGATCTCTCCTGGTGAATACGCCGTAAGGCGTGTGAGTACAGCTTTCGCTTAGCACTAGACTCAGAACCATTTGATCGGGTAGCAGCAGGTAAAGTTCCGCAGGGCATGGCGTGGCTGAAAACGAAGCGTTGCGGGGGGACTCGGGGAGACTAACAACAATCAGCCAACGCACAGCTTTCTCTCGAACTGGATGCAAAGCAGCGTGGCGATTTACCTGCGACTGTTCGGTTTGGCGAGCAAAGGTTCGGTTGCCAATTTTGCGGCGGGGTAATGGCGCAGGCACATTTGCACAGGCAACCGTGATCGCGGCTTATCAAGGTCGCCCTTGTGCCGATGTGCACGGCCAAGGGTTTATTGGCTTGCTGGGCTGTTTGCTGCGCTGCTGAGGTCGTCCTGGGCAAAACCTTGCTGGCGCCAGGCTTCATACACGGCGATGGCCACGGTGTTAGACAGGTTTAAGCTGCGGTTGCCTGGCTGCATGGGCAGGCGCAAGCGCTGCTCGGCGGGCAGACTGTCGAGCACCTCGCTGGGCAGACCACGGCTTTCCGGGCCGAACAGGAAAATGTCGCCCGGCACAAACTGGCTTTCTGCGTAGTTGTGGCTGCCTTTGGTGGTGAAGGCGAAAATCCGTCCGCCGGGGATTTCTGCTATACAGTCGGCCAATGACGGGTGACGCTTCAGTTTTGAGTATTCGTGATAGTCCAAACCGGCACGTCGCAAGCGTTTGTCGTCCAGCTCAAAGCCGATCGGATCAATCAGGTGCAGCTGACAACCACTGTTGGCACACAGGCGAATGATATTGCCTGTGTTAGGTGGGATTTCCGGCTGAAACAGCACAACGTGAAACATGATGGTGCCTCGACTCATAGGTTTTGCAAAAGGGCCGCCGTGGATTATCGCCAATCCGTGGGTGTCGTGACTAAATCTACTGGTCGCGGCCCGTGCGCATTCTACAGGCTGCGCAATAAACTGCAGCGAGCGCAGGCAAAACAGTGCGTTAAGGAGATGACTTTGTTGGATGGCTGCACTGCAAATATGCAAGATCTAGCCAAGTGTGCGGGCCGAGTAACCCGCTCTACACCTACGGCCTTGGCACGTGGCTGTAGTGTTTTTGTGCCTTATGGCGGGCGCGTGTTGAATTTAGCGGGAGTAGCCGAGTTTGCGTAATGCTTTACCGTCAGTAGACGACCCTGTTGCCGCGCATCAGGAGAAAGTCGAGCGCCTGCGCCGGGGCTCCGTGTGGTTCGCCGCCGTGATGCTGATTGCCGTTATGGTCGGACTGATGCTGGGTCGGCTGGTAAATGGCGACCCGCCGCCGTTGTTCTTGGATTTGCATTTGCCGGGCGCGGCGACGGTAGTTCAGGCTCCGGCGCCACGCTTGCTTGAAGTGTTTGCGCAGCCGGACGATCAGCGTTTGGCGCTGCAGTTATTGCTGGACCACGCCGTCACTTACCAACGGACCAACAGCAACGGCGCGGTGAGCTTGTATCTGCCAGGTGTGCAAATGCGGGCTGAACCGTATCAGGGCCTAGTACAAGGCGTGGGGCGAGGTTTGTCTTGGCGCGTGGAGGCGCGCGGCACGGGCGTGCAGGTGCTGTTGGTGGGCTTGGCAGAGGAACTACAGGTAGACGAGCATCTCGAGGCGGTCGGCGCTCACTGGCGGCTGGGCTTGGAGGTATCGTTGCACAGCTCGCCCGCAGTGCTGGCGTTACCCGGCGCGATTGATGAGCCAGTACCGATGGTAACTGGCCCTGCGCCGCCGACTACGTTGAGTAATTCGCGGGCTACGCCGCGTTAATTAATACTGCGGTACTACGCGTGCGTCGTTGCCCGAACCTTCGATATACACCTTCATAGCGGTGTTCAACTGTGGGTTGATTGGTTGGGTGATGGAGGTGAGAACGCCGCTAGTGGTGCGCACGATGATCTGCTGAGCTTGTTGTGGCTGGTCGTATTTTTTCTTCTCTACGGCATTGCCGGCCAACGCCCCGCCGATGGTGCCGGCCAGCATGGCTACGTCGCGACCGGTACCCTTGCCGATCAAGCTGCCCAGCGCCAAGCCGCCAACACCGCCAAGAATCGCGCCGACGCCGCTATCGTGGTTGGTTTGCATTTCTGCTGGGGTGATTTGTTCGATCTTGCCGGCGCGAATTTGCATTTCGCCGGGGCTACCGCCCATCGGGCTGTTGGCGCAGGCGGTGAGCGTCAGGCTGAAAACGGCAGCCAGGAGTGCGTTAAAGGTTTTTGTCATGGTTAAGCTCCAGAAGTTGATTTGATCCGTGCTGCGCTCGGGCCGGCGTTTACCGGCGTTGAGTGCTGTCTTGTCGAGCTACAGCACGTTATAGCAAATATTCAGCGGCTAAACCTTGCCTGAGTATGGAGCGGCGACGACTTAAACGTACTGCGCCGCAGCAAAGCCCGAGGCCCACGCCCACTGAAAATTGAAGCCGCCGAGCTGGCCGCTAACGTCCAACACTTCGCCAATAAAATATAAGCCTGGGGCTTTTAGCGACTGCATGGTTTTTGAGGACACCTCGCGGGTATCTACGCCGCCCAGGGTCACTTCTGCGGTGCGATAGCCTTCGGTACCAGCGGGCAACACCGTCCAGTTGCCCAGTTGCTCGGCAATTGCGGCTAATTCGGCGTGGGTGTATTGCTTGAGGGGTTTCGACTCGAACCATTGCTCGGCCAGTAAGCCGGCCATTTTCTTGGTGAATAACTCGGCCAGCAGGGTTTTTAGCTCGCTATTCGGGCGCTCTGCTTGTTGCTCGGGCAGCCAGTGCGGCAGGTCAATATGCGGCAGTAGATTGATCTGCACGGCATCTCCCGGTTGCCAGTAGGAGGAGATCTGCAAAATGGCCGGGCCACTCAAACCGCGATGAGTGAACAGGATGTTTTCCTTAAAACTTTGGCCATTGCAGCTGACCACGCAGTCTTCCACCGAAGTGCCAGACAGCTCGGTGCACAGCGCTTTGAGCTGAGGTTCGGTGATGGTGAAGGGCACCAAGGCGGCGCGAGTCGGCAGCAACTCATGGCCGAACTGTTTGGCTACTTGATAGCCAAAACCGCTGGCGCCCAGAGTCGGGATCGACAGACCGCCGGTGGCGATGACCAGCGACTCGCAGCTAAGGCTGCCGGCGCTGCTCTGTAGTTGATAGCCGCCGCTGCTGTCAGCGTCGATCTGCTTGATCTCGGTGTCCAGTAGCAGGCTTACCCCCGCTTCGCGGCACTCACTGAGGAGCATCTCGAGGATGTCGCTGGCCTTGTTGTCGCAAAACAGCTGGCCGAGCTTTTTCTCGTGGTAAGGCACGCCGTGTTTGCCGACCAGGGCGATAAAGTCCCATTGGCTGTAGCGGGCTAGGGCTGATTTACAAAAGTGCGGGTTGGCGGACAGGAAATTCTCTGGCTCGCTGTACAGGTTGGTGAAGTTGCAGCGCCCACCACCGGACATAAGGATTTTCTTGCCAGCTTTATTAGCGTGATCGAGCAGCAGCACGCGGCGCCCACGGGCTGCGGCGCTTAACGCACACATCAGCCCGGCGGCGCCGGCACCGATGATGATCACTTGATAATTATTCACGCCGATTCCTTATGTTGCGGATGCAATAACGGCGGGCATCTTACGCGATCGGCGCGGCACTGGCTTGTTCGTCCAGAGTCATGCAGCTGCGCCCACGGCCCTGTTTTTTGGCCTGGTAGAGGCGCAAGTCGGCCTGATGCAGGCGGGTGCTGAGGTCTTCGTTGCGGCTTTGGTAGACGCCCGCGCTGAAGGACAGCGGCGGGGCATTTTGCGCGTAATGCACGCCGGCGCATTGCTGGCGCAGTTGGTCCAGTTGGGTGCTGAGTTGCTGGGCCGGCAACGGGCTGAGCAGGGCAAATTCTTCACCGCCCAAACGGCCGATTAGGGTCTGCCCGAAGGCCCGTTGCAGCAAACCGGCGAAGCCGACCAAGGCGGCGTCTCCGCTAGCATGGCCGTAGTTGTCGTTGATCTGCTTGAACAGGTCGAGGTCGAGCATGGCCACGCTCAACGCTCGCTGAGTGCGCTCGGCAGCGTGCAACAGTTGCCCAGCTTGCTCGTAGAAAGCATGACGGTTGTACAGGTCGGTGAGGCTGTCGATTTGCGCGCTGCGCTGCAGCGCTTTGAGCATTTCGCGGCGCTCCAAGGTTGAGGTCACGCGGCAAGTGAGCTCTTCTGGGCAGAACGGTTTACGCAAAAAGTCATCAGCGCCATGCTTGATAAATTGCGCGCTCAGCGAGCCTTTGCTGTCGGCAGACAAGCCGACAATGCTCAGGTCGTGGCGTTTAAGTTTTTGCCGCAATATTTTCGTCAGCTCAAAGCCGCTAAGGCCGGGCATGCTGTGGTCGGTGATCAGTAGGTCAAAGTCGGGTTGCTCCTGGAGGATACGCAGGGCTTGTTCGCCGTCTTCGGCTTCATGAATCTGGTACAGGTGTGAGCGCAAAACATTGCAAATGAAGTGGCGCGTGGCGACGGAGTCTTCGGCCACCAGTATCTTTATCGAACGATTGCGCTCTAGGCGATGCAGCAAGCGAAAAGCGTAATCGTAAGAGTATTGGTTTTCTTTTTGCACATAGTCGACCACGCCTTTGAGGAGCATTTCTTCGCGGCGTTGCTCGTTGTACGAGCCGGTGAGAACGATACAGGGCAGCTGATACTGCAGCACCAAGTCGACGATTTCGCCATTCGGTGCGTCGGGTAAGTTGAGGTCAATAAACGCCGCCGAGAACAGCTCGGCGGAGGTCTCGAGCAATACCTGCGCCTCAGCCATAGTGGCGCAAAACAGCGGCTGCAGATCAGCCTGTTGGCGGAACATGGTGTCTAGAATCTTCAGCACCAAGGGGCTGTCTTCAACTACGAGTATGTTGCGCACCACTGACATCCTGTTGTTCTGCTGGGGCAGGCCGCTGTTATTGGTTTTAGCTTAAAGGATGCGCACGCGCAGTGAGCGACCTTTTATTTTGCCCTGATTCAAGCGCTGCAGCGCTTGCTGGGCAATCCCGCGCTCAACCGCCACGTAGGCTTGGAAATCGAAAATAGCGATTTTACCCACTTGCGTACCGGGTACGCCGGCGTCGCCGGTGAGGGCGCCGAGAATGTCGCCTGGGCGCAGTTTGTCTTTACGCCCAGAACCGATGCACAGGGTCACCATTGGCGGCAAGAGTGGCGCGCCGCCTTGGGCTTTGAGGCCGTCGATCTGCTGCCAGTTCAGTGGGCCTTTTTGCAGCTCTTCGATGGCGCGGGCGCGATGGCCTTCGGCCGGTGCGACTAAGCTAATCGCCAGACCTTTTTCGCCGGCGCGGCCAGTACGACCCACGCGGTGAATGTGAATTTCTGAGTCGCGCGCCAGTTCCACGTTAAGCACCATGTCTAACGACTCGATGTCCAAGCCGCGAGCCGCCACGTCAGTGGCAACCAGGACGCTGCAACTGCGGTTGGCGAACATGGCCAGCACTTGGTCGCGGTCGCGCTGCTCGAGGTCACCGTTCAGGGCCATGGCGGAAATACCGCTGGCCTGCAGGTGATCGACCACTTCTTGGCACTGCTGCTTGGTAAAGCAAAAGGCCACGCAAGATTGTGGTCGAAAGTGCGCCAACACCTTGCTCACGGCTTGCAGGCGTTCGTCCGGAGAAATCTCATAGAAACGCTGCTCGATCTGGCTGTCAGCGTGCATCGCCTCGGCCTTCACCTGCTGCGGATCACGCATAAATGAGGAGGCCAGCTGCTTGATGCTGCTCGGGTAGGTGGCGGAGAACAATAGGGTCTGGCGCTTGCTTGGGGTCTTGCCGAGGATGTCGGCGATTGAGTCGTAAAAACCCATGTCGAGCATGCGGTCGGCTTCATCGAGCACCAGGGTGTTCAGGCCGTCGAGCTTCAGGGTGGCTTTGCGCAGGTGTTCTTGAATGCGCCCTGGGGTGCCGACGATGATGTGCGCGCCGTGCTCCAAGGAGGCGATTTGCGGGCCAAAGGGCACGCCACCGCACAGGGTCAGCACCTTGATGTGGTCGGTGCCGCGCGCCAAACGGCGGATTTCCTTGGCTACTTGGTCGGCCAATTCACGGGTTGGGCAGAGCACCAGCGCCTGGCAGCCGAAGAACCGCGGATTCAGCGGATTGAGCAGGCCGATACCAAAGGCAGCGGTCTTGCCGCTGCCGGTTTTGGCCTGCGCGATCAGGTCCATGCCCTTGAGAATCACCGGCAGGCTTTGTGCCTGAATAGGCGTCATGGCGGTGTAACCCAGGGACTCCAGGTTAGCCAACATGGCGGCAGACAAAGGCAACGAATTAAAGGCGGTGGTGGTCACAGGGATGTCCAGCAAAAAAAATGTCGGCCAGTGTAACAGGGCGCGCGTCCGCATGATGGCTCGTGCGACCGAGGGGCAAATAGCCACTACGAATGCCGGCGTGGCGAGTTTTTTTACCAATAGCCGTTTGCTGGGGGCGTTGTTCACCTAAGCTTGGTGCAGTTGAGTATTAAATTGGGTAGTTCTCGTGCTTAAACGTATTGCCGTTGCGGACCTTTGTGTAGGCATGTTTATCAACGAATTTTGTGGTTCGTGGATGGAGCATCCGTTCTTAAAAGCCAAGTTTGTTTTGGACAATCAAAAAGATTTGCAGCGAATCATCGACACCGGCATCGATGATATTTGGATCGATACCGCGAAGGGCTTGGACGTGCCGCTCGGCCAGCCTGCGGTGAGCGAAGCCGAGGTGGCCGCGCAGGTGGACGCCAGTTTGCTCGAAGTGGCCAGCGCGCCAACAATCATCACGTGCTCGCTGGATGAAGAGGTGCGTCGCGCCCACAAACTGTGCGGCACCGCCAAGAAGGCGGTGGAGGCGATGTTCAGCGAAGCGCGTATGGGCCACGCGATAGATTCCGCGCAGGTCACCGAGTTGGTGGAAGATATCGCCAGCTCGATCTCGCGCAACCCGAATGCGCTAATCAGTTTGGCCCGCCTGAAAAGTGCCGATGAGTACACCTATATGCACTCAGTGGCTGTCTGCGCGCTGATGATTGCCCTGGCTCGGCAACTGGACTTGCCTGAGGCGCAAGTACGCGAAGCCGGCATGGCGGGCTTACTGCACGATATCGGCAAAATGATGGTGCCGGATGCCATCTTGAATAAACCCGGTAAGTTAACCGATAGCGAGTTCAGCACCGTGCGTGGCCATCCAGAGGCCGGTAATCAGATATTGCTCGGCAGCCAAAACATCAGCGCTGTGGTGCTCGACGTGTGTTTGCACCACCACGAAAAGGTCGACGGCAGTGGCTATCCGCATCGCTTGAAGGGCGCTGAAATCAGTCTGTTCGCCAAGATGGGCGCGGTTTGCGATGTGTATGACGCCATTACCTCAGACCGCCCCTATAAGCGCGGCTGGGACCCGGCGGAGTCGATCCGTAAAATGGCGGAGTGGTGCAATGGTCACTTCGACGAGGCGGTGTTCAAGGCCTTTATTAAATCGGTGGGTATCTATCCCACCGGCTCGTTGGTGCGCTTGCAGAGCGGGCGGCTTGGGGTGGTGATGGAACAGCATGGCAGCTCCTTGCTGACGCCACGGGTGAAGGTGTTTTTTTCAGCTAAATCGAAAACCCCATTGCCGCAATTGGTGATTGATCTGGCCAAGTTAGTGGGCCGCGAAAAAATCATCGGCCGCGAGTCGCCAGAGGACTGGAACTTTCCCAACCTTGATGAGCTATGGTCTGAGCTGCCCAGCCGCAAGGGCTCGCATTTCGACTGATGGCCGGCGGGTTCGACGCCGCGTCCGCCGCGCTCCGCTAGTCAAATTTACCCGGCTTCGCCGAGGTGCTCGCGGTTAACTCCAGTGCAAGACATTGCGCGCTATTGCCGCCATTATTACGGTTTTGGCCAGACGCTTGAGGGTTATCGGTGTGCTAAAACGGATTCCTGTTACTGATGCCTGTGTTGGCATGTTTGTGCATGAGTTGTGCGGCTCGTGGATGGACCACTCGTTCTGGAAAATCAAGTTTCTGCTCGACAACGATAAAGACCTGCAGCGCCTGCAAGGCAGTGCCATCCGTGAGCTGTGGATCGACACCGCCAAGGGTTTGGATGTCCCGGGTGGCGATAGCCATGCCATGGTGGAAGCTGCCGCCGATGCCTTGTTACTCACCGCCGAGCATGAGCCGCCCGTAGATCGGCCACAGCTGGGCGATGAAATGGGCCGTGCCCTCAAGCTCAGCGTGCGCAGTAAAGAGCGTCTGGTTCATCTGTTTGCCGGCATGCGCAGTGGCAAGCCGATTAATAGCGCGCAACTGGGCGCGCAAGTTGACGAAATCGGCGAGTCGCTGCAGCGTCATCCGCACGCGTTAATCAGTTTGGCGCGGCTGCGTTCGGCGCAGGAATACGCCTATATGCACGCGCTGGCCGTATCGGCACTGATGATTGCACTGGCCCGCCAGCTGGGTATGAGCGAGGCGCAGGTTCACGAAGCCGGTGTGGCGGGCTTGCTGCATGACATTGGTGAGGCGTTAATGCCCAGCGAGTTACTGAATGCGCCGGGTAAGCTCAGCCGGATTGATTCAACTTTATTACGTGACCACCCAAGCCTTGGTGCGGAGATTTTGCAGCGCCAAGGCTTGAGCGCAGCGCAGATAGACGTTTGCTTGCACCATCATGAAAAACCCGATGGCAGTGGTTACCCCGACGGCCTAGTCGGTGAGCAAATTAGCGTGCTGGCGCGCATGTGCGCGGTCTGCGATGTGTATGACGCACTGACCTCGGATCGTCCCTACCAAAAAGGCTTAGACCCGGCCGAGGCGCTGCGCAAAATGGCCGAATGGTGCCCTGCGCAGTTCGATGAAAAGGTCTTCCGCGCCTTTGTTAAAACCTTGGGGATTTATCCGACCGGCGCCTTAGTGCGGCTTGCCAGTGGCAAGCTCGGAGTGGTGCTGGAGCAAAATGAACATTCGCTGCTGACCCCCAAGGTCAAGGTGTTCTTCTCGGCCAAGTCGAAAGCGCCGATCGAGCAAGAGATTATTGATCTCAGTAAGTTGCAGGGCCGTGAGCATATCGTCGGCCGTGAACCGCAAGAAGATTGGGGCTTTCGCAATCTTGAAGAGCTTTGGTCTGGTGAGCGAAAAGGCCGTTCGAGTTTATTTGGTTAAAGTTTCCGGCTTAGGCGACCGAAGGCGTTTTTTACTTGTCCTAAGTAACACTGTGCTGGTGGGCCTATTTGCTAGCCGCTTATTTTTGGAATGAACCCTATGAAACTAGTTGTTGGATTGTTGAGCTTGTTGGCGCTGCCGGCTCTTGCCGCCGAGCCGACGTTGTACGGACGCTATGAATACATTGGCCTGCCCGAACTGAAGCAAACCCTCAAAGCCAAAATGGACACCGGCGCTTATACCGCCTCGTTATCCGCTCGCGATATTGAACTGTTTAAGCGCGATGATGAGGACTGGGTGCGTTTTCGTCTGGCCGCCGAGGGCGCCGATGACAGTGTGTATGAGCACGTGTTAGCGCGGATTAGCAAAATCAAAAACCGCGCCGACGAGAATGCCGATGACACGGACGGCGCGGATGTCAGTAAGCGTCCGGTAATTGATTTGCAGCTGTGCTTGGGTAAGGAGTTGCGCATCGTTGAGGTCAATCTCACCGACCGCAGCAGCTTCAATTATCCCTTGCTGATTGGTGCCAAAGCCTTGCGTAAATTGCACGCCGCCATCAACCCGGCCAAACGCTTTACCGCTGGCCAGCCCGACTGTTGATGGCCGGGGTCTCGGCCGGCAGTTGACCGCCGCGCAGGCTTTCGGCACCGTGGCTTATTGACCGTTGCCGAGTTGTGCTGCCATGCCGCAGATATTGATTGTTGAGGATGAAGCGGCGATTGCCGACACGCTGATCTATGCCCTGCAAAGTGAGGGCTTCAGCACGCACTGGTTGAGCCTAGCCGGTGATGCACTGGCGCTGCAGCAACAAACCCCAGCCGACTTGTGGATTCTCGATGTGGGCCTGCCGGACATGACCGGTTTTGAGGCCTGCAAACGCTTGCGGCAGTTTTCCGAAGTGCCGGTGCTGTTTCTAACTGCGCGCAACGCCGAGATCGACCGTGTGGTCGGGTTGGAAATCGGTGCCGACGACTACGTAACCAAACCTTTCAGCCCGCGTGAAGTGGCAGCGCGGGTTAGGGCCATCCTCAAACGGGTCCAGCCACGTGCGCCCGAAGTTGTTACGGCGGCTGACAGTGGCCCGTTTCGGCTCGATTTAGCCCGCGCACAAATTCATTATCAGCAGCAACTGCTGGCCCTGACTCGTCACGAATTTCGCTTGCTGCACGCTCTGCTCGGTCAGCCGGAGCGGGTGTTCTCCCGCGAGCAGCTGCTAAATGCCGCCGGGGTGGCCAGCGACGCCGGATATGAGCGCAGCATCGACAGTCACATCAAAAGCCTGCGCGCCAAAATGCGCGAAATTGCCCCGCACGCCGAACCAATCCAGACCCATCGCGGTTTGGGCTATAGCCTGAGCCTTAGCTAATGCCGCTGGGTATTCGCATTTTTCTGGTCTATTTCATGTTCGTCGGCTTAGCCGGCTGGTTTGTGCTGAGTACGGTGATGGACGAAATTCGCCCCGGCGTGCGTCAGTCCACCGAAGAACTGCTGGTGGATACCGCCAACCTGTTGGCCGAATTACTGCACGATGACGTGCGCGCCGGTCGCCTCGATCAAGGTCATTGGCAGGCACTGTTTCAGGCCTATGGGCAGCGCCAGCCACAGGCGCAAATCGGTGAAGTGAGCAAGACCACGGTGAGCCATCGCATCTATGTCACCGATGCCCAGGGCAAGGTGCTGCTGGACTCCAGCGGGCAGGCGGTCGGGCAGGACTATTCACGCTGGAACGATGTGTATCTAACTCTGCGCGGTCAGTACGGTGCCCGTTCGACCCGCGAAGTGGCCGACGACCCCGAGTCGTCGGTGATGTACGTGGCCGCGCCGATCAAAGAAAACGGGCAGATCATTGGTGTGGTCTCAGTGAGCAAACCGAGCCGCAGCCTGCAACCCTATATCGACCGTTCGCAGCAGCGCCTGAGCTGGTTTGGTGCCGGTTTGATCGGCCTCGGCTTGTTGGTTGGCGGTCTGTTGTCGTGGTGGTTGAGTGGCTCGTTGCGCCGCCTTACCGGCTTTGCCCAAGCGGTGGCGGCCGGCGAGCGTACCGCGCCGCCGCAGTTACGTGGCGGCGAACTGGGCCAGTTGGCCGCAGCCCTTGAGCATATGCGCAGCGAACTGGAGGGTAAGGCCTACGTTGAGCGGTATGTGCACACCCTGACCCATGAGTTGAAAAGCCCACTGGCGGCCATTCGTGGCGCCGCTGAGTTACTCGAGGGCGAGATGAGCGACGCGCAACGCCAGCGTTTTGTCGGCAATATCCAAACCGAAAGTGAGCGTCTGCAACAGTTGATTGAGCGATTGCTGCTGTTGGCCTTGGTTGAACAGCGGCAAGGCTTGGAGGAACGGGTGCCGGTGTCGTTGCGCAGCGTGGTCGATGAGCTGCTGCAGGCGCAGGCCGCGCGCTTAGAAAGTGCACAACTGCTGGTTGAAAATACCTTGAGTGAGGCCCAACAAGTGCGCGGCGAACCGTTTTTGTTGCGTCAGGCGTTGGCCAATCTGCTTGATAACGCCGTCGACTTCACCCCGCCAGGCGGCATGCTGCGTTGGTCTGCACAGGTACAGGGCGAGCAGTTGACGCTCTGTGTGTTTAATCAGGCCGAGGCGATTGCCGACTATGCACTGCCACGGCTCACCGAACGTTTCTATTCCTTGCCGCGCCCTAAAACGGGGCGCAAGAGCAGCGGCTTGGGGCTGAACTTTGTCCAAGAGGTGGCCGCTTTGCATGGCGGCAGTTTGCGTGTGGCTAATGTGCCCGGCGGTGTCGCAGTGTTTCTATGCCTGCCTTGCGCCTAGGCCTCGCTAATGCGGTTAGCCGGCGCACTGGGCGCGCGGCTATGGCATATGCCGTTGTGGATATTCCCGCTCGGGCGCACAGCTGATAAGTTGTTACAAAGCGGGGTTGGCCGCAATCAAAGGTTTGATGTGGTTGGCCAAGATCGTGCTAGTCATAAACTTCTGCTATAAAAAATAGAAAACTAGGGAGTTGTTGCATGAAAGCAGTTGCCGAAATCCTCAAGGATAAGACCCACCTCAGCATCATCAGTGTCAGCCCGCAAACCACGGTGCTGGAGGCAATCACGCTGATGACGGATAGCGATATTAGTGCGCTGATGGTCATAGATAACGGTCAGGTTGCCGGTATTATTACCGAGCGCGACTATGTGCGGCGGGTGGCGCGCAAGGGTCTGTCACCCGATGTGACCACGGTCGGCGAGGTGATGACGCGCAATTTGCTCACCGTTACCCCGCAAGATCGCACGCGCTTTTGCATGCAGTTGATGATCGAGAAAAACCTGCGTCACTTACCGGTGCTTGAAGACGGCCAATTGATTGGTCTGCTGTCGATCCGCGATTTGGTTAAAGATGTAGTGGCCGAGCAAGAAGGGCTGATTCAGCATCTTGAGCAATATATTCGCGGCGAGTAATGCCCAACGGCAGTAAACCCGGCTGGCCGTTTGGCGCCTTAATGGCGCTCACGGCCTAGGTCACGGGCCGCGTCTAGCTGCACAGAGTCTGCACAGAGTCTGCACACTTCGTCCATATTCGCCCCACGTTGCCCGCCCAAACTCTCCCTATCGGCCACTCGGCCATCCACAGGGAGATGTACCCATGAACCGTAATTTGGCTATTAAGCTTGGCGTGATCGCGCTGCTGATCGTGTTATTGCTGATTCCGCTGCTGATGATCGGCGGCATGGTCAACGACCGCCAGCAACTACGCGATGGCGTGCTGGCCGATATTGCCCGCAGTTCCAGTGGCGAACAGCATATAACCGGGCCGATTTTGGTGGTGCCGTACCGCAAGACCGTGCGCGAATGGAAAACCCACGAAAAAACTGGCGTGCGCTATTTGGAAGAGCGCGAGTTGCGCAGCCGCCTGTATTTTTTACCGGAGCAGTTTCAGCTGGATGGCAATGTCGCCACCGAAGAGCGCAACCGGGGTATTTATCAGGCGCGGCTGTACCACAGCGACAATCAAATAAGCGGCTACTTTCAGGTGCCAGCGCAGTTTGGCATTAGCGAAAATTATGCCGACTACCGTTTCGATCCGGCCTTTCTGACTGTCGGCATCAGCGACATTCGCGGTATCGAGAACGACCTGAAAATCCGCGTGAATGACCGCGAGTTGCCGTTTGCCGCCGGTAGCGCCGATAACCTGCTGGCCAATGGCGTGCATGCGCCGCTGCCGGTTCTCGATGAAACCCAGGCCCAGCGCATGGAGTTTGCTTTTAACCTCAAGCTGCAAGGCACCGAGCATCTGTTGGTGACCCCGGTGGGCCGCGAAACCAAGGTTCGGCTCAGCTCCACCTGGCCCCATCCAAGTTTTGTCGGCGAGTTTTTGCCGGTCAAGCGGGAGATCAGTGACAAGGGTTTCACTGCCGAATGGCAGACCAGTATTTTCGCCACCAACTTTGCCGAAGTGCTAGACGACTGCGCCAATAACAACAATTGCGATGCCTATAACCACCGCGAGTTTGGTGTGAGCTTTGTTGATCCGGTGGACCAATACCTCAAAACCGATCGTGCGATTAAATACGCGCTGCTGTTTATTGCCCTGACGTTCGCCGGCTTCTTCCTCTTCGAGGTGCTCAAGCGCTTAGCTATTCACCCGGTGCAATACGGTTTGGTCGGCCTGGCGCTGGCGCTGTTTTATCTGTTGCTGCTGTCGCTGTCCGAACATCTGCCGTTTGCCACGGCCTATGCGATTGCTGCGGTGGCCTGTGTGTCGCTGCTGGGGGTGTATCTGGCGGCGGTGCTTAAAAGTGCGCTGCGCGGGCTGGGTTTCGCCGCCGCCTTAGCGGCGCTGTACGGCATGCTCTATGGCCTGCT
>JBBKVZ010000029.1:0-11349 GCA_037968715.1 Pseudomonas sp. | reverse complement strand
CATCAGCCCGGCGGCCACTGCATTTGGCGCTGACCCAGTACGTGCATATGGATGTGATAAACGGTTTGTCCGCCTTGCGGATTGCAGTTCATCGCTACGCGAAAACCCGCTTCGCAACCTTGCTCAACCGCTAGGCGTTGGGCGGTGAAGAGGATATGCCCGGCCAGGGCTTTGTCGTCTTCAGTGAGATCGTTAAGGGTGGCGATGTGCTTTTTCGGGATAACCAAAAAATGCACCGGTGCTGCCGGGCTGATGTCATGAAAAGCGACCACGTGCTCGTCTTCATACAGCTTGCGCGCGGGAATTTCCCCTGCGACGATCTTGCAGAATAGACAGTCCACGGACAGTCTCCTCGCTCGTTATTTGAGCGCCAGAGTGTAACCATGCCAGTCAGTGGCGACCAGCCTTCGCGGCCGCGGTATAACGACAATGCGAGTACGCAGGTGAATGGCGCGCAGCAATGCATAAGGAGTGGCGGTGATAAACGATATTCATGACTTAGGGCTGGTGCTCGACTCCAAGGTTAAGTTAGTGGTGATCGAATCATGGGATGAGTTGCGCGTGCTGGAAACGCTGACTCGCTTGGCCATGAAACGAGGTTTAGGGCTCTTCACCTGGGCCGTCACGGAGGGCTTGCAGCGTGCGGGCATGGCTGGCGCGGTGGATGAGTTCGCCGCCAGCCATGAACCGGAAGCGGCACTGCAGTTGATCAAACATGACCCGCAGCCCAACCTGTATGTGTTGTGCGACTTGCATCCATTCTTGCTCGACAACCCCAAGCTGGTCCGCCTGCTGAAAGAAATTGCCCAGGCCGAGGGCAATCATAAGCCGACGCTGGTGCTGGTTTCGCATGCCTTGAAATTACCCGCCGAAGTGCAGCGTTACGCCGCGCGCTTTACCTTGGCGCTGCCGACCGAAGATGAGTTGCTGGCCATCGTGCGCGATGAGGCGACGCGCTGGAGCACCAGTAACCGTGGCGCACGGGTGCGCACTGACAATCGCACTTTGCAGCAAGTGGTGAAGAACCTGCGTGGCATGGGCCATGCCCAGGCGCGTGCCTTGGCCCGTCAGGTTATTTGCAATGACGGTGCGATTACCCCGAATGACTTGCCCGCGCTGAACAAAAGTAAGTTCCAGTTGCTCGACTTGGACGGCGTGGTGAGTTTGGAGTACGAGACCGCGCGCTTTGCCGAGGTGGGCGGCTTACGCAACCTTAAACGTTGGCTGGCCGATCGCGAGCAGGTGTTTCTGGCTGGTAAAGCCGGTGACTTGCCCAAGGGTGTATTGCTGGTTGGCGTGCAAGGCGGCGGCAAGAGTCTGGCCGCGAAAGCCGTGGCAGGTCTTTGGGGTTTGCCGCTGCTGCGCTTGGATTTTGCCTGCCTATACAACAAGTTTTTTGGCGAAACCGAGCGCAATCTGCGCGAAGCGTTGCATCTGGCTGAGCAAATGGCGCCGTGCGTGCTGTGGGTGGATGAGATAGAGAAAGGCTTGGCCAGCGGCGAGCAAGATGGCGGTGTCAGCCAGCGCATATTAGGTACTTTGCTGACCTGGATGGCTGAACGCAAGGCGGCGGTGTTTATGGTCGCGACCGCCAACGCGATCGACCGACTTCCTCCAGAATTGGTGCGCAAGGGGCGTTTTGATGAGTTGTTTTTTGTTGACCTGCCAGATGCGCAAGTGCGGGAAGACATTTTTCGCATTCACTTACAGCGTCGCGAATTGGACCCCAGCCTGTTTGATGTGCAGCAGCTAGCGAGCGTCAGTGAAGGGTTTTCCGGTGCTGAAATTGAGCAGGCGGTAGTTGGCGCGCTGTATGCCGCACAAGCTCGGCAACAAACAGTCGAGCAAGCGTTGTTGGTGCACACCCTCCTCAGCAGCGCGCCACTCTCGGTGGTGATGGCTGAGGATTTGGCCCGCTTGCGCACCTGGGCCGCAGGGCGCACGGTTAAGGCGGATTAGCGCGCGGCTTAGCTACTTTTACGGCCGCTACTGGCGCGGTTGACCTTGCCCACCAAGCGCCGCACGAGTGCGCGTGGTACTAGGCGCGGCCAGTACGCCATCAGCTTATTGCGCCAGCCGGGGATGATAATGGCGCGATTTTTTTCCAGCGCGCGGACGGCGATAAGTGCCACTTCTTCGCAACTCATCATCAGTGAGCTTTGCTCAAGGCGGGTGCTTTTCATTTGTGCATTGCGAAAGAACGCACTGCGCGTGGGCCCTGGGCACAGCACACAAACCTGAATGCCGTGCTCTTTGAGCTCCTCACGTAAACCTTCCGAAAAACTCAGCACAAAGGCTTTGCTGGCGTAGTAGTTGCTCATCCACGGGCCGGGTTGAAAACTGGCCACCGAGGCAACGTTGAGAATTTGTCCGCCACCTTGCGCCGCCATGCGCTGACCGATGGCATGACATAAGCGGGTGAGGGCGAGGATGTTGAGCTCGATCAGTTGCTGCTCGCGGCTCCAGTCTTGATTGATGAAGGCCCCGGCAGAACCGATGCCGGCGTTGTTGATCAGTAGATCAATTTGCTGGTCGGCCAACTCAAGTTCTTGCAGTAAGCCGGAAATTTGCAAGGGCTCGCTCAAGTCGCATGAGCTAAACAGCACCTCAACCCCGAAGCGCTGGGTCAGCTCGCAGGCAATGCTTTCCAGAGCGTCACGTTGGCGTGCCACCAGAATTAGATTGCGGCCGCGTCGGGCGAGGGCTTCGGCGAGGGCTAAGCCAATTCCGCTAGAAGCGCCAGTAATCAGGGCGTAACGGGACATGCACACTCTCCATCGGGCTGCGGCCGAGTGGCCGCAGCAAAAAAACGCTTACTGATTATCATCGTAGACCGGCGTAGCTGACTCATCAGGGGCATAGACATGTTCGACCGCCTCAGCAGTCGCAGCATCGTCTTGTGCGTCATAGCTGCTGCTCTGCGCTGCGCTCGCCCGCTCGGTATAGTCCTGATAAGCCGGGATGGCGATCGCGGCAAGAATGCCGAGTACCGGTACCAGCAGCCAGAGGCTAGCAAGAACTTTTACACCGAGACTGTTGGGTTGTGGTGGTGCACCGAAGCGATTAGCGATGTTGCTGCCGGGAACCACCAGTATGACGATGGAGAACAGTCCGCCCGCCAGGCTGAAGATGCCGGAGATAATCGGCCCAACACCCGGGATCATTACGAAAATTGCGCCCACATAAGGCAGCAGGCTTAACAGCAATAGCCAGCCCGACCAGCCCATGTCATGCAGGCGCTTGACCCCGATCTGAATGTAAAAGACCAGCATGGCAATACTTGCTACGCAGATCAGCAACGCGCCAATCACCGTGCCTAAGGACAGATCGCTGTGCATCCCGAGTGCGGCAAATATGCCAAAGCCAACTCCGCCGGCCAGCATGGCGATTAATGTTGCGGCTAGCGACCAAGCCAGGTAGCGCAGGCGCCCGATGCGGCCTTGGATGCCGAACAGTTTTAGTTCGGCGTACTCCGGCAGCGTTTCGGCAACATTAGCCATTGGCGGTGCGTAAGGTGTAGCGCTGGCCGGGCTGGCGCTGCTGCTGAGCGGACTTGCGGCGCTAGGGGCGCTCGTCTCTCGTTCTGCCTGTCGGGCCAAAAACTTATCAATGACGATGCCGCAGGCTTCACAGCTCTGCGCTTTGCTTTGCGCGTGGCCGCACTTTGGGCAGTTCATGCGCAGATCGTTGTTGGCGGTGGGCGCAGTTGCGCCAGCATTGGCGCTGAGGTGGTCGTCGGTCGCGACTAGGCTCAGGCTGGCGGCTAGATCGGCTTCCTTGTGAACCTTGGCACCGGTGCGTTGTAGCGCTGCGAGGTACTTGTCGGCTTCTTCTTCCGACAGGTCGCGCTTCAGGGCAATGGGGCCGCCGTCGAACAGGCTGTTGATCTTAGTGCGATCACTTTTGAACAGTTGGGCGAGCTTGTCCTTGACCTCGTCCAGCAGGGCGTCGGGCATTAACTCGCCTTTGAAAACGATTTTGTATTTGCTTTGCGTCATGCGGGCGTCCCTGTCAGCAGTAGGGTGAGTATGTGCGCAGCCGAATGGCCGCGCGGCAATTAAGGGCGAGGTAATGGTGCGATTGTACGTGGGTTATTTTGCCCAGTGTTGCGCCAGTTGCGTGCTGCTTTGGTGGGCGGCGCGATATTCGCGGTCAAGGCGGGCGATCAGCTCTGCTACTGGCGGCAGGTCATGGATGTTCCCTACGCCTTGGCCAGCCGACCACACGGTCTTCCACGCTTTGGCTTCTTCGCTCATTGGTTTGAGCTTTTCGCCGTAGTTAACTTCGCCTTTATTTTGCAGGGCTTGCAGGTCGTAACCAGCCGCTTGCAGGCTCTGGCGCATAAAACTGGCTGGAATGCCGGAGACTGCCGGGGTGTGAATGATGTCGGCGGCATGCGCCTCCAGCAGCATGTGCTTGTAGGCTTCACCGGCCTGGCTCTCTTGGCTGGCGATAAAGCGCGTACCCAAATACGCCAGATCAGCGCCGAGCAACTGCGCGGCGAGAATCTCATGGCCGTGGTTGATACAGCCGGCCAGCAGCAGGGTTTTGTCGAAGAACTGCCGAATCTCGGCCAGCAGCGCAAACGGGCTCCAGGTTCCGGCATGGCCGCCCGCGCCGGCAGCTACAGCAATCAGGCCATCAACGCCGGCCTGCGCGGCTTTTTCTGCATGACGGCGGGTGGTCACGTCGTGAAACACCAGGCCGCCGTAGCTGTGCACGGCGTCGACCACTTCTTTGACGGCGCCCAAGCTGGTGATGACGATGGGCACGCGCTTTTCCACGCAGATGGCTAGGTCGGCCTGCAGACGGGGGTTGGTCTGGTGCACGATCAAGTTAACGGCGTAGGGCGCAGCATCAGCGTGCAAGCCAGCTTCTATCTCTTCCAGCCAGCCGCGAAATTCGCTGCTTTCGCGCAAGTTCAACGCCGGAAAGCTGCCAACCACGCCGTTATTGCAGCAGGCCAGCACCAGTTGTGGGTTGGAGACCAGAAACATCGGCGCCGCCACTACAGGCAGGCGTAAGCGTTCTGTGAGCAGAGCAGGCAGTGACATGGTGGCGCCTCGGCTTAAGGTGAGTGCTAGTTAAAAGGGTTTTACTACTACCAAAATGACAATCGCCAGCAAGAACAGCACGGGCACTTCATTAAACCAGCGGTAGAACACATGACCGCGGGTATTCTCACCTCGTGCAAAGGCGCGCATTTGTGCGCCGCACATATGATGGTAACCGAGCAGTAGCAGTACTAAGGTCAGCTTGGCATGCAGCCAGCCCATGCTTAGCCAGGCTGGATTCAAATACAGTAGCCAGCCACCGAGCAGTAAGGTCGCCACCATAGACGGCTGCATGATGCCGCGATACAGCTTGCGTTGCATGGTGCAGAAACGCTCATGGCTAACGCTGTCGTTGCTCATCGCGTGATAAACAAATAAGCGCGGCAAATAGAACAGCCCAGCGAACCAGGTCACCACGGCGATGATGTGAAAGGCTTTCACCCAGAGATACAGCATGTGCATTTCTCCCTAATAAAGTGCACGAATCATAGTGGCTGCGGCGGCAGTCCGTCACCCTGCTAGTTGGCTGCTGGGGCGTGCGTCCGTATCATCGAGGCCTTTCCAGCGGATTTGTATAAGGGGCGGGTCATGATCAAGGTTGGAATCGTCGGCGGCACGGGCTACACCGGGGTTGAATTGCTGCGCTTATTGGCACAGCACCCCGAGGCGGATGTAGTGGTGATCACCTCGCGCTCGGAGGCTGGCGTGAAGGTTGCGGACATGTATCCGAACCTGCGCGGCCACTATGACTCGCTGGCCTTTAGCGTGCCGGATAGCGCGGCACTTAGCGCCTGTGATGTGGTGTTTTTTGCCACGCCACATGGCGTTGCCCATGCTCTAGCGGGAGAGCTTTTAGCCGCGGGCACTAAGGTAATCGACCTGTCGGCGGATTTTCGCCTGCAGGACGCCGCAGAGTGGGCGCAGTGGTACGGCCAACCGCACGGCGCCCCTGAGTTGCTCGCAGAGGCGGTGTATGGCTTGCCTGAAGTTAACCGTGAGCAGATCCGCCAAGCGCGCTTGATCGCCGTAGCCGGTTGCTACCCAACAGCCACGCAGTTGGGCTTTTTGCCGCTGTTGGAAGCCGGTATTGCCGATAACAGTAGGTTGATTGCCGATTGCAAATCTGGGGTTAGCGGCGCCGGCCGTGGTGCTAGCGTCGGCTCGCTGTTCAGTGAGGCAGGCGAGAGCATGAAAGCTTATGGCGTTAAGGGGCATCGGCATTTACCTGAGATCAGCCAAGGGCTGCGGCGGGCTGCTGGCGGTGAGATAGGCCTGACCTTTGTGCCGCATTTGACGCCAATGATTCGCGGCATTCATGCCACGCTGTATGCAACCGTAGTCGATCACACCATTGATCTGCAGGCCCTGTTTGAACAGCGTTATGCCAATGAGCCGTTTGTCGATGTCATGCCTGCCGGCAGTCATCCAGAAACCCGCAGCGTGCGCGGCGCCAACGTCTGTCGCTTGGCCGTGCATCGCCCGCAAGGTGGTGATTTGGTGGTGGTGTTATCGGTTATTGATAACCTGGTCAAAGGTGCTTCAGGCCAAGCTATTCAGTGCATGAACATCCGCTTTGGTCTAGATGAGCGCATGGGCTTGAGCCACGCCGGCATGATGCCCTAGCCGCCGATAAGCTCCATTGGTCGCCGGTAAAGCCTGTGGTTGGTGGAGAATAGTTGACCAGTTTGGTCGGGTAAGCGGATAATGCCAGTCTAAAGCAGTAGGGCGCAGTGCGTCAGGAGAGCAGCAACATGAGCGTCGAAACCTTCACACCCACTCCCTTGCAGTTCACTCAGGGTGCGGCCAACAAGGTAAAGAACCTGGTCGAAGAAGAGGGCAATCCGCGCTTAAAGCTGCGCGTGTTTGTTACTGGCGGCGGCTGCTCGGGCTTTCAGTACGGTTTCACTTTCGATGACGAGCTGGCGGACGATGACACCATCGTCGAGCGTGAAGGCGTTAGCCTAGTGGTCGATCCGATGAGCTTTCAGTACCTGGTCGGTGCAGAAGTTGATTACCAAGAGGGGCTGGAAGGCTCGCGCTTTGTAATCACCAACCCGAACGCATCCAGTACTTGTGGCTGTGGGTTGTCGTTTACGGTTTAGTTCTACTCGCAAACGACCGATGCCGCGCTTAATGTGCGGCATTGTTGTTTTGGCGAGGGATTAAAACTACTTTCAGGCGGCTATGTCCGCGTGTTTACGGCGCGACAGTTTAGGCCGGGTAGATGGCGCCTAGTACGCGTAAGCCTCGTGCACCAGTAACGCTGGGGCGATTGGCCTCGATACCTTCCAGGCAGCAGTGTGCCAACCAGGCAAAAGCCATCGCCTCAACCCAGTCAGCAGGTACGCCATAACTGTCGGTACTACAAACCTGTGCATTCGGTAGGAGCGACTGCAAGCGGCGCATTAACGCGCCGTTATGTGCGCCGCCGCCACACACCAGCATGACTTCGGTCTGCTGTTGTGCCGCCGTCAGTGCGCTGATGATGCTGCGCGCGGTGAGCTCAAGTAGCGTGGCCTGCACATCTGCCGGAGCATAGGCGGGTAGGTTGCTAAGGTGCTTTGTCAGCCATATAAGGTTGAATAGCTCTCGGCCAGTACTTTTCGGTCCTTGGGTTTGGAAGAACTCGTCGCTCAGCAGTGTATGCAGCAGTTCAGGTTGGACTTGACCGCTGGCGGCCCAAGCACCGTCACGGTCAAAGCGTTCGCCGTGTTGCTCGGTGATCCATGCGTCCAGCAGTACGTTGCCCGGACCGCAGTCGAAACCATACACGGCGCGGTCTTGTTCAAGTAGGCTGAGGTTGCTGAAACCGCCGATATTGAGCACTGCGCAGCGCTTGTTGGTGGCGAACACTGCTTGGTGAAATGCCGGTACTAGGGGCGCGCCCTGACCGCCCGCGGCAATGTCGCGGCGGCGAAAATCGCTGACTACGCTGATCCCGGTGAGTTCGGCTAGTAGTGCAGGATTGCCGATTTGAATGCTGAAGCCGCGTGCCGGTTCGTGGCGAATAGTTTGCCCGTGGCTGCCAATCGCGCGGATCTCTGCAGCATGCAGATTCTGTTCGGATAAGAGGGCTTGAATGCCTTTGGCCGCCAGTTGCACCCAGTGTTGTTCCGCTATGGCTGCGCGGGCAAGCTCATCAGGGCCGCTGCTGCACAGGGCCAGCAGTGTGTGGCGCAAATCCTCAGGCATTGGCAGGTAATGGCTGGCGAGCAGGCGGCAGTCGGTATCTTGTTCAATCAAGGCGATGTCGAAACCATCGAGGCTGGTGCCCGACATCACACCGATATATAGAGACATCTGCTTAGCGTTTGTTGAGTGCCAGCATGCTGGTCTTTTCTTGATTCATGCGCGCCATAAGCGGCTGGCTTTGCTGTAAAAAGCGTTGCTTCTCGGCTTTGGCAATGGGGTCAGCCATGGCTGTTTTGATGCTCAAAGGGTTAACGTGACGCCCATTAATCTGGAACTCATAGTGCAGGTGCGGACCGGTAGACAAGCCTGTGGTGCCGATATAGCCGATGACCTGGCCCTGCTTGACGTTGCTACCGCTACGTACACCTTTGGCAAAGCCCTGCATATGGCCATAGAGTGTTTTGTAGTTGTTGCCGTGCTGGATAATAACCGCGTTGCCATAACCGCCATGACGGCCGGCTAGCATCACGCGCCCGTCGCCAGCGGCCTTGATCGGGGTGCCGCGTGGCGCAGCATAATCAATGCCTTTGTGGGCGCGAATCTTATTCAAAATAGGATGCATGCGGCCCATCGAGAAGCCTGAGCTGATGCGCGCAAAGTCCACCGGGGAGCGGATAAATGCTTTGCGCATGCTGTTGCCATCGGCCGTGTAGTAACTAGTCGAGCCTTGCTTGTTGGTGTAGCGAACGGCCGTGTAAGTTTTGCCGCGGTTGGTGAAACGGGCGGAAAGGATATTGCCAGTCCCCACCGTTTTTTCTTTGATGAATTTTTTCTCGTAGACCACTTCGAACTCATCGCCCTCACGTATGTCTTCAGAAAAATCGATGTCATAGCCAAATACGCGGGCCATATCCATCGTCAAGCCGTTTGAGAGACCGGCGCGCTGAGCCGATTGGGATAGGGAGTTTTTGATCACCCCATGCGTGTAGGCGGTGCGCAGGTCGGGTGTGGTTACTTCGCGTTTAAATGCAAACCCTTGAGCGGTTCTGCTCAGGTGGATGCTCTCGAGGTCGCTCAGTGTGCTCTGTAGGCGCTCGAGGTGACCGTCTTCTGTTAGGTCGAATTCAAGCACTTGGCCTACTTGCAGCTGGCTGAAGCGTTTTGCATCTTTGCTACTGTTAATTACTTCGTGAACATCCGAGGTTGATAACCCTGCCTGGCTGAACAATGTCGAAAGCGTGTCGCCCTTACTGACGGTAATGCTTTTGTGGTGTGGGTCGCTAGGCGGCGTGCTAATCGCAAGTGCGTCGGTAGCAGTGTCTATTTGTGCAAAGGGCGAGGTGCTTGCGGTCGTTGCAACTGGTTCAGCTTGTTCTGTGCTGGTTGCCTGCGTGAGCTCGGTTAGTTCGAGCGTTAGCGAGGAGCGCATAGCCTCAACTTGGCTAGAAGGGAATACTAGAAGACCTAGACTAAGCATCGCAGCGACGCCACTGGCGGCAATTAAGTGATTTTTTGGGTAAAGAGGTGGCTTTTGGTTTTTATCAGTCATGTGTTGGCCGGATTCTTAAATAATGGAAAAAGAAAAGATGAAAGAAAAGATGAAAATTGAATGTGATGAGTCCTGCTGACTGCTTAAAATATAAGCAAAGCGTGGTGGAGGCAACCTTTGCGTCGTGCAAGTCGGCCGTATGGTACGAAACTTGTAATTAGTCCGCGATCTTGTATCGTTAGTTCCCTTTATTTTTGAGTGGTTGTGAGTCCGTGATGAAGTCGGTTGAAGAGCAGTTGGCGCTAATTAAACGCGGCGCAGAAGAGGTGTTGGTCGAGGCAGAGTTGATCGCAAAGCTTAAGCGCGGTCAGCCTCTGCGGATCAAGGCCGGATTCGACCCAACTGCACCTGATCTGCATCTTGGGCATACGGTACTCATTAATAAGTTGCGTCAGTTCCAAGAGCTCGGTCATCAGGTGGTCTTTCTGATCGGCGACTTCACCGGGATGATCGGTGATCCGAGCGGTAAAAGCGCTACGCGCCCGCCGCTGACTCGTGAACAGGTGTTGGAGAATGCCGAAACCTATAAGAGTCAGGTGTTCAAGATTCTTGATCCGGCCAAAACCGAGGTGGCATTCAACTCCACCTGGATGGATCAGCTTAAGCCCGCTGACTTCATTCGTTTGACCTCGCAGTACACGGTTGCGCGGATGCTCGAGCGTGATGACTTTAGTAAGCGCTACTCAACCAATCAGCCGATTGCAATTCATGAGTTCCTCTATCCGCTGGTCCAGGGATATGACTCGGTGGCGCTGCGTGCAGATATCGAGTTGGGAGGCACCGA
Source organism: Pseudomonas sp. (assembly GCA_037968715.1). GTDB lineage: Bacteria > Pseudomonadota > Gammaproteobacteria > Pseudomonadales > Pseudomonadaceae > Aquipseudomonas. Next base: position 830 of record JBBKVZ010000029.1, on the reverse strand, counting down.
CCAGAAGTTCAACCTGCTGATGGGTCGCGAGTTACAGCGCGCCTATGGGCAAGAGCCGCAAGTGATCCTGACCATGCCGCTACTGGAAGGCTTGGATGGCGTGAAGAAAATGTCCAAGTCGCTGGGCAACTATGTAGGCATTCAAGAGGCGCCGGGAGTAATGTACGGCAAGCTGGTGTCTATCCCTGACGCCTTAATGTGGCGCTACTTTGAGTTGCTGAGCTTTCGCTCGATGGACGAGATCGCAGCTTTTAAGCGGGACGTCGAAGCTGGGACAAATCCGCGCGATATCAAAATTCTGCTGGCTGAAGAGATCGTTGCGCGTTTCCATGGCGAAGAGGCTGCGACCACGGCGCATCGCGCGGCGGGCAATCGTATGAAGGAAGGTGAGTTGCCAGAGGATTTGCCAGAGATTGAATTGTTGTCAGTAGAGCCTTTGCCGATCTCATCCCTCCTTAATAAGGCGGGCATGGTAAAGAATGCGGCTGCAGCTCGTGATTTGCTGGCCGCCGGTGCCGTTCGTATAGATGGAGCGGTGGTTGATCGTGAGTTCGTCTTTGCTTGTGGTGCGACGCACGTCTGCCAGGCGGGGAAAAAAGCATTTGCGCGTATTACGCTTAAGTTGGACCCGGCTCAGGATTAATCCTTGACGGCAGCGCTCAAAGGGCTATTATGCGCACCTCTTACGGCGCAGACCTCTCGTAAAACTCCTTGTATAACAAGAAGTTAGCTTTAAATGAGGGGTTGCTAAGCAGCGAAATCTGCGTAGAATGCGCTGGGCTGACAAGGTGGTGGTTTAGTCTTGTTGGTGCTTCGATCAGGTTGATCGG
>JBBKVZ010000028.1:0-3307 GCA_037968715.1 Pseudomonas sp. | reverse complement strand
GGCCGCCGCTGGTGGTTTCTCGACGGCGTGGCGCTCACCGACACCAGCAGTGATGCCAGTTTTAACCAAATACTCAGCCGCTTGGGCCGTTATCAACTGAGTGTTCTAGACGAAAGCGGACAGACCGCGCAAGTGCTGTTTAACGTGCTGGAGTGAGGCAGAAAAGGCCTCTAGCAATGATGGCCACTGGCCGCATACGGTGGTATTTTGCCCGGCTACCAAAGCAAGGAGCTACCCATGGATAAAACCTTTTGCTACACCGCGCTAATGAGCGCCATTTTGCTCGCGGGCTGCTCTAGCTCGCAGCTTAACCAGATGCAAAATACGGTTAATGACCTGGGTAAAAATTACGGCACGGCGATTCTCTGCGGTGCCGGCATGGTGGTTGGCGGCGGGCTGGGCTATGCCGCTAACGGTAAGAACGGAGCGCTGGCTGGCGCGGCTGTCGGTACGGCATTGGGCTGTTACGCCGGCTCCGTTTGGCAGGGCCGTATGCAAGAGTTGGAGCGCATCGCCAAAGAACAAAACCTCAATATCAGCGTGCAGCCGTTGCAGTTACAGGCCGCTGTGGCCAGTGCGGCACCTATCGATGCCGGGTTGGTTGTGCAGGTCGATGACACCAGCATGTTTGCCTCGGGCTCCGATCAGCTGACCGCCAGTGGCCAGCAAACAGCGGCAAAGCTAGCCCAAGCCTTTGCGAAAACTGAGCAAAAAGATGCGCAAAATCGGCGCCTGTTGGTGGTCGGACACACCGATGCCACGGGCAGCAGTGAGCTAAATCAGCAATTGTCGGAACGCCGCGCACGCACGGTGGGCAAGGCGCTGCTAGCGGCCGGGATTCCGGCGACGGCAATCTACTATCAAGGTGCGGGTGCCTCGCGACCGATCGCGGCAAACAGCGACCCGCTGACCCGCGGCAAGAATCGCCGGGTAGAAATTGTCGAAATGACCTCCGAGCAGGTGCTGGTTCAGCGCGCTCGTGCGGAAGAAGCCAACACCAAGTATCTGGCCTACGGCACCTCAACCGATAAGCCTCGCAGCAACGCTGCAGTAACCAGTAAGAGTGCTAGCCCTGCAGTGACCGCCGCAGGTAAGCAAACTTCGCCGGCGGCGAGCACTTCTAAAGCCAGTGCTACGCCCGCAGGTAAATCAACCGCCTTGGTTGACTTCGGTGGGGTGGCTGCGGCCGATAAACAATGGAATCTGGCCCAGAATATTCAACCGAAAAGCGCCGGCTTTAGCCTTATCAGTTCGGCACATGCCAATGATATGCCGGTGGGCAGCTGCGCTGGCGATCGTCCGCGTGAAAGTGGCCAGGTGCTCAGTTTGGCCACCGATAAACCGCTTGAAGGGGTGAAAACCCGCGATTATTTGCCGGGCTATAACAATCGCGTGTGGGCTAATACCGTAAATGGCCACTTGGTCACTATCTCGCCGGTTTCCATCTTGCGTGAGAGTGCTGAGGTGGCTAAGCAGCCGTTTATTCAGGTGGTGAAAAACTACGATCAGGGCAATCGCAAGGCGTTGCCCAGCCTGAAAGCGGTGGCCAACACCTATGAAGGCGAGCGAGAAATTCTCTATCGCGTGTTTATCAATGAGCCTACGGCTGCGGTTTCTTGCATCGATGTGGTGTTCAGTAAAGGTAATGCCAAAGCCGAGCGCGGCGCGTTGTTTTACCCAGCCGGGAATGACAGCTTGACCGTCGCTTATGTGCCTGTGCGCAACTAAATAAGGAGTAAAAGATCGTGGAAGATTTTAGCGTGTCGGCCATCAAATCGTTGATTTTGGCTAATCAGATGTTGTCTGCAGGTATCTTGAGTTTGCTGGTTACCAGCATCTTGGCCTGGGCCTATTGGGAGCGTGTCGGATACTTCGTTATGCGCGTTTGGCACGGCGTACCGATAATTGGCACCGTGGCCAGTTACGCGGGTAAAGAACCAGTTATTCAGGCCAATGGCTGGACGGACGTGGAAACCAATTTGTCGCGTGCCTATCTCACCGAATACAACAAGGTGAACAAAAGCGCAGACTACTTCCGGCAATGCCAAGACTACTTGATGAAGATCGGCGAAGCCGGTCGCAAGCCACGCCCGCTGTGGGTGTTGCTGTTGGCGGTAGTGCTGGTGATTATTGAAGCCGTCGGCTTTGGTTATGTGCTGTCGGGCTTTATGAGTATGGACGCCTCGGCCAGCGACAAACGCATCATGGCGGCGTGTACGGCTATTTTGCTGGCCATCGTTTCGTGCGTATTTGCCGAGATGGCCGGGCATGCGTTTCACCACAACAGCCTGATCAAAAAGGCCCGCTTGTGGTGGCAGGGTGATGATCCCGACACTCGCAGCCGTCAGCTCAAACAAACCAAGTCGTTGAATGTTGAAGACAGCTTTGACGACAATGGTGGCAAAGATTACGAGCAGATTTTGGCCCGTATCGCCACCAACGGCGAGGTTATGCCCAAGCGCACGGCTATTGTCGCCTGTTTTGTTATCGTCGTACTGATGGCCGTCGGTGCCTTTGTGATTCGCGCCAAGACCCTGGAAAGTATCGAGAGCGAGATGGTCAATTCGCTGCGACTGGACAGCACGTCGAGTTCGGCTACCTCTAGCGCTAGCCCGTTTGAACTGCCGAGCGACTCGCAGGACATTAACTCGGCGGCCGATGAGCAAAGCATCGACGACAAAATGCAGGCAATCAAGGAAGGTTCGTTTACCACCTACCTGATTCTCTCGGCCATTTATGTGGCCATTCAGGGCGTGACTATTTGGTTGGCGGCGATCTTCGGTTTTGCTGGTGTGCATTCGCGCCGTGCTTGGGAATACACCCACCGCTTTAATACCGCCGACGAAATGTGTGTGTGGATGGAGCACAAGCGCACCGAGATTGCCGGTCATGCAGACCACAAACTGAACATGCTGCAACAGAAAATGAGTACGCGCATTACCACCAACTCCAAGGTGCTGGAAAATCTCAAAGGCAGCGCGGTGCATAAACGCGACTTCCTTGCCTTTGTGTTGAGCCAAGCACAGCGCAGCGCTAGTCATAAAAGCGAACTGGGCAATGCGGCCGTTGCTGCGCCAGTTGTAGTTGCGCCAGTGGTCACCGAGCAACGCATCGAAGTGGCTGCGGTGCTGGTTAGCGAGGTTCCTGTGATGGCGGCTATCGCCCCCGTCGCCGAAGCCGTGCTGCCGGTGACCCCGCCCGCCGCCGTGATTGCACCAGCAGCACCTGTGCAAGCAGTAGTGGATGCCGGCTCTTTTCATGACATTAGCGAGCTAAGTGATGAGCAGTTGGTGACGGCCAGCAAAGC
>JBBKVZ010000027.1:0-6259 GCA_037968715.1 Pseudomonas sp. | reverse complement strand
GGCCGCCGCTGGTGGTTTCTCGACGGCGTGGCGCTCACCGACACCAGCAGTGATGCCAGTTTTAACCAAATACTCAGCCGCTTGGGCCGTTATCAACTGAGTGTTCTAGACGAAAGCGGGCAAACCGCGCAGGTGCTGTTTAACGTGCTGGAGTGAGGTATTAAGGCCGCTACCAATGATGGCTACTGGCCGCATACGATGGTATTTTGCCCGGCTACCAAAGCAAGGAGCTACCCATGGATAAAACCTTTTGCTACACCGCGCTAATGAGGATAGTTAATAGGGTTAGATACGATTAACTCAAGCAGGCTAATCGTTTCTAACCCTATTTCCCGTGCTATTTCCCGTTATGTGCCACGTGTATCTGTAAATTCCATCCCTGGGCAGGCGCCAACAAGCAGCCGCCAAAATTCAATCGGCAAGGAGCCGCAATGCAAAGAAGTTTCCGCCTTACAGTACTCAGTTGCACCTTCGTAACTGCTGCCGGCTGCAGTAGCCAGCAAATGCAGGATATGCAAGATAAGGTCAGCGAAGTTGGCAAAAATTACGGCACGATTGCACTCTGCGGCGCAGGGACAGTCCTAGGAGCGACCGCTGGCTATGCGATGAAGGGTAAACAAGGTGCACTTGTCGGCGCCGCGGCAGGCGCAACACTTGGCTGTTTAGCTGGCCATTACTGGCAGTCTAGACTCCAGGAAATTGACCGTATCGCCAAAGAAGAAAACCTTAAGGTCAAGACCGAGCAACTGACCTTGGCATCCAGCGCCACGGCGATGGCCGCGCCAAAAGATGCAGGTTTGGTTACCCAGATCGAAGACACCGGTATGTTTGACAACGGTTCTGACAAGCTTTCTGTTAACGGTCAGCGCGCCATCGATAAAATCGCCAAGATGTTCGCCACTTCAGGTGATACCGACCAGCAAGCTGGTGCAAAGCAGTTTAGTGATCGACGCCTTCTGGTGGTTGGCCACAGCGACGCTACCGGCACTGCCGAGGCCAACCAGAAGCTTTCCGAGCGCCGGGCCAAGGCAGTGGGCAAAGTACTGGTAAAGGCCGGCATTCTTGCCACCTCGATTTACTACCAAGGTGCCGGTGCTTCACGCCCAATTGCTGACAACAGTGATCCCTTCTTGCGCGGCCAGAACCGTCGCGTAGAAATCGTTGAGCTAACCAATGAGCAAGCGCTCGTAATGCGCGCAGAGTCCGAGACTGGGAACACCAAATACCTGCAGTACGGCACCTCCGCAACCAAGAAACCTCGCGCTACGGAAGTTAAGGCTGCAGCTAGCGATGTAGCTGTGAACGCCCCGACTCAAACTAAGCCGGCGGCGAAGAACGTAGCCTCAAGCAGCACGGTGAAAGTCGCACCAAAGATCAAGCCTGCAGTCGACTTCGCCGGTCAGCCAGTGTCCTCGTACAGTTGGAGCATGGCTCAAAGCATCCAGCCGAAGAACAGCGGGTTTGAGTTAATCAGCACTGCCCAAGCCAACGAAATGCCAATGTCCAGCTGCGAGGCGGATATGCCGCGTAATTCGGGCGAGGTACTAAGCATGGCTGATGACAAACCACTGATTCGACACGCCACCAAGGACTACATGCCCGGTTACAACAACCGCGTATGGGCCTCAATAGTGAACGGTCATCTAGTCACCGTGTCGCCGGTATCGATCCTGCGTGAAAACGCCCAAGTCGATCGCCAGCCACTGTTACAGGTCGTCAAAAACTACGACGACAACCACAAGAACAAAGCTCAGTCGATTAAGGCTTTGGCGAACACCTACGAAGGTGAAAGCCAAGTTCTGTATCGCGTCTTTGCACAAGACACCAAGGCCACTGTTTCCTGCATGGACATTGTCTTCAGCAAGGGCAATGCCCAAGTTAACGAAGGCGCTCTTTTCTATATGGCTGGTGCCGAAGCCTATGTGGCTTCTTACAAGCCAGTACCAGCCACCAAGTAATCATTTCAGGGACAACCGAAGATGGAAGACTTCTCTATTGCAGCACTGAGATCATTAATTCTCGCCAACCAGATGATCGTAGCCGCCATCATTGGGTTTCTGATCAGCGCCATTGTCATTTGGAAGCTTTGGGAAGAAGTTTCCTACTTCCTGATCCGCGTATGGCATAGCTTCCCACTGGTCGGGACCATTGCTCGTCTATCTCGCAAGCCTGTCTCGGTCGACAGTGACGGCTGGATAAACCACGAGACCACCCTCTCGAACGTTTACTACCGCGAGTACAAGAAGCACATGAAAGGGCCTGAGACCTATAAAGCTTCCCTTGACTATCTAAAGAAGGGCGGTGAGGCAGGACGCAAGCCGCGTCCTGCCTGGGTGCTGTTTCTGGTACTGGGCTTGGTCTTCATCGAGGCGATGGGTTTTGCCTACGTCCTCGCTGGCTGGTTGAACATGGATGCGTCAGCCAATGATCGCCATTTGATGACAATCGGAACCGCAGTTTTGCTGGCTGTTGCTTCAGCCTTTTTTGCAGAGGCTGCTGGTCACGCTGTCCACCATAACTCACTGGTTAGCCGCGCTCGCCACTGGTACTTGAGTACTAGTCCGGAAAAGCGCGGGAGCGCTTTGAGCCCCGCTAACGCGATCAACCTTGAAGACTCCTTCACTGATGATAACAAGCTGAACTACGAACAACTGTTGAACCGCGTCAAAAGTGTTAACCATGACGTGACAAATAAGCTCCTTTGGCTGTTCATCTGCGGCGCATTCGTTGTCTTTATGGCCGTGGGAGCATTCGTAGTTCGCTCGGCGACACTGGACAGCATTGAGACCGAGATGGTCAACAGCATGAAAGCTGAAGCATCCACTCAAAGCGACAGCAGCATTGGCTCGCCGTTTGATTTGCCCGAAGAGTCTCAGGCTATTAACGACGATGCTTCCAATCAGACCATTGATGACAAGATGCATGCAATCCGCCAAGCGAGCCTGACCACCTACGTCATGCTTTCGCTGATCTACATGGCGATTCAAGGCATCAGCATCTGGCTGGCAAGCAATTACTACTTCGCCGGCACTCACTCAGAGACAGCTTGGCGCTTGACCCATAAGTACGCTACTGGCGAAGAGTTGATGGATGCCATGGAACAGAAGCGTATCGCTATCGCCAGCCATGCTGACGACAAACTGCGCCGCCTACTGTCATGTCTTTCAGGCCGCGACCATACTAACAGCGCTGTAATCGACGCTCTTCAGGGTGAAAATTCAGCTCACCGCAACTTTCTTGGCTACATCGAGTACAAGGCGGGCAAGGTTACTCAGCGTGCGGCACCTCAGCCGACACCATCTGCCCAACCGGTGCCTGTTGCAGCAGCCTCTGTTACTGCCTCGGTTGAAGTGGCAGCTGCGCCAACTGCACAAGTCGTAGAACAAGTAGCCACTCCATCGGCGAAAGATTTCCACGATGTCACTGCACTTCCTGAGGAAAGTATTTCAGCAGCAAGCCGCGGTCTTGGCGTCACCGAAGCACACCTTCGCGATATTCGTGAGCAGCAGCTCGCTCTGAAGTCTCTAGGCCTGTTCCCAGCTAAGAAAGAGGGAGTAGTGTCGTGAGACTCGCCAAAGCCATGATTCTCGCGCTCGCGCTGCCTTGTGCAGTGCTTGCCGCGGAGCGCAATGACCTTCAGAGCTGCTACGACCGCAACGGTATGGCCGATATTAAGCCAGCCGGTACTGGCCGCGAGTTGGTAGTCATTATCGATCAGACAATCCCAATGCCCGAAGATCTGCAGCGCAGCTCGTGGGGCCAGATTGATCGATTTGTTCAGCCCGGCGATCACGTCAAGCTCTACACCTTTTCGGCATTCCTGCCCGGCGAGTACCTTCGTCAAGCCTACGCCGGCGAGCTGGACATGCCCCTTGAGGGCGCAGCCCGGGACGACGCTAACATGCGTAAGCTTCGCAGCCTGGATCAGTGCCTGACCACTCAAAAGAAGGCGTTCGAGGCCGGTTTCGGCAAGCTGTTTGTGAAAAGCCTACGTGATGCCCGCCAGGACATTCCGAAGAGCGAAATCATGAATTCCTTACATACAGTCGGTGAGGACATGAGGCGCGAGCAAGGCGTCAACGATCGCGTTGTGTTCCTGATTTCGGACATGCTTGAGCATTCCGACTACACCAGCTTCTACGCTTCCAACCAGATCAAGCAGCTCAATGTGGCGAACGAGCTTAAGCTCGCTGAGTCCAAAGGACTGTTCGCTGATCTGCAGGGGGCTCGTGTTTACGTTTCTGGCGCCGGCCTAGTCACTGACTCAGTGAAACAGGCCTACCGCTCGGGCAAGACTATGGACTCGCTGAACCAGTTCTGGACTCAGTACCTTGGCGCCTCTAATGCGACCTTGGAAGGGTTTGGTACACCAAGCCTGAGTAGTGACCTTCGCTAAGGTCGATCTACCTAATCAGTTAAAAAGAAGGCTATGTCCCAGTTACGTGTTGCATGGGACGGCCGACCGCTTCTTGGAGGCAGTGAGCGGCTTAATTGCACGCAGATAACGTTCCATGGTGTCCCAACCCAGGTAATTGACGAGGTACTTGGTCGCTACACCATGGAAGCGCGTCATCCAGCACTTCAGTGGGCGGTGGTAAGCATTGACGTTCTGGATACGAAAAGCCGCTTCCTGAACGCGCAATCCTGGCCTAACGTACACCACCTTGTGCGTGATACCGCTGGTACCCGCAAACGCTGCATAGACTGCTGCGCCATCCGTACAGAGTATCGATGCGCTATCCAGCAAAGGCCTTAGCACGGCACTTACGTGAGCGGCGTTGAAAGTCCGCGGTGTGTCCCTCGCGGTCGCGAACGACCAAAACGGGTATCTGATCCGGCCCCGTTCCGCGTGTCTTGCCCGTACCATCAGCCTGCGAGCTGGACGCGGCAATTCTCGCTGACCTTTGAGTGACTCTAGAAAGAAGATTTCATCGGCCTCGACAAAGCCGGTTTCGCGCGTGTCGTGATGCTTGGCTGCAAGTGAGAGAAACCGATGTCGCCCAAAAAGCGCTGTTTTTTTGCTGATACCACATTGCCTAGCCGCCTTGCGAACCGTGAGGCCTCTTGTGCGCTGCGCGAGATTATCCGCCGGCAAGAAATAGCCGTTCGGCTATGGTTTATCCAGCCCAGCGTGCTTACTTGTTGATCTTTGGGTCAAGTATCTGCATTGTCCCGCTAAAGGCTTTGCCGATACCCGCCGATAACCCGTTAGCGAAATGGGCGTAGCGCGCATTCCTCCCGAACAATAAATATAAGAGACCTCTATGAACTTCTGGCGGCGCAGTATTCAGTGGCAGTTGATCATCAGCATGGGCGCGGCGATTTTGGTCAGCGTATTGGTGGTGATTGGTATTTACTCACGGGTGGCCAATCAGCAGGCTGAGCAGTATCTACTGGGTGAGGCGTTGCCGGCGCGGGTTGAGGCAGTGCGCAACGACCTTGAACGGGTGCTGACCGAGCCGTTAACCGCGGCCAGTGCGTTGGCGGGCAACAGCTTGGTGGTCGACTGGTTGGCCGGTGGTGAAGACCCTGCCCAGCAACAGGGGTTTGTGCGTTATTTGGCCGCCGTGCAGGCGCAGAACAAGGCGCTAACCACCTTTATTGTGCCGCTCGACACGGGCCATTATTTTACCGGCAAGGGTCTCGATCGCACCTTGGCGCGCAGTGCGGACAATGCCTGGTTTTATGATTTTGTCGACGGCGGCAAACAGCGTTCGTTGGACATTGATATCGACGCGACCACTGGTGTGCCAACCCTATTTATCAATCAGCGTATTGAGTCGGCCGGCAAAATCATCGGCGTGGGCGGCATCGGTCTGGGCATCAGCGCGATGTCTGATTTGATCCGCGACAGCCATTTTGGCAAGGCCGGCAGGGTTTATCTGGTCAGTGCCGATGGCAAGGTGAAAATCCATCCGCAAGCGCAGTTCAGTAACAAAGCTGATTTGACCCAGTTACTTGGTCGAGAGGTGGCTGGGCAGTTGCTCGGTAACGGCGGCAAGGTCTTGCATTTTGAGCGTGAGGGCGAGGCCTATCTAGCTATGGCTATGCCTTTGAAAACCCTTGGTTGGCAGTTGGTGGCCGAGGTGCCAGAGGCCGAGATCTATGCTGAGGCGCGCGCCGCGTTATTCACTACGGCCTTAATCAGCCTGGCGGTAGCGTTGTGCTGTTTGGGTTTAGTGGTAATGCTGGCCCGTGGTTTGGTGCGGCCATTGCGCCGTGTTACGGCGGCCTTGGTGGAAATCGGCAGTGGTGGCGG
>JBBKVZ010000026.1:0-3169 GCA_037968715.1 Pseudomonas sp. | reverse complement strand
GGGCCGGTTGTTGGGACGGATTTCCCAGTTGCCCAATATTATTGAGGCTCGTCGTAGCCGCACCGCCTGAGCTACTGCGGGCTGCGCGCGTGATACTGGGTTGCAGGCCAAGTGTAGTTCGTAGGGCGTACTGGCCGAAGGCAGTACGGCATTGATTGAGGGTGTATAGGGGAGCCATTGGCGGACTGTTCGCTGCGCTCCTGAGTCCGCCCTACGTCCGTCCTACGGGTTTTGGCGTGTGTCATAGAGAGGAATTTTTACGTGTACAAAATTGAAGACCTGCTCTACCTGATGGAGCGTTTGCGTGACCCGCTCAGCGGTTGTCCTTGGGATATTAAGCAAACGTACGCGAGCTTGGTGCCCTACACCCTGGAAGAGGCTTACGAGGTGGCGGATGCCATTGAGCAGGGCGATCTTGCGCACTTGCCGGGTGAGCTGGGTGAACTGTTATTTCCGGTGGTGTTTTACAGTCAGTTGGCCCGCGAAGAGGGGCGTTTTGAGTTTGCCACGGTGATCGACAGCATCACCCGCAAACTCATCAGCCGGCATCCGCATGTATTTGCCGCTGGCGATTTGTATGGCCAAGCTGCGCCGCAGCAAGCTGACGAAGCTGCCGTCACACAGCGTTGGGATGAACTCAAGGCTGATGAGCGGGCCGCCCGAGCGGATGCGCCACAACAACTGTCGCTGCTGGATGATGTGCCCACTGCGCTACCGGCATTGTCGCGCGCAATTAAATTACAAAAGCGTACCGCTCAGGTTGGTTTCGATTGGCCGGATGCCCTGCCGGTGGTGGATAAGGTCCGCGAAGAACTCGATGAAGTGCTTGAGGCTATGGCCGATAATGACCCGCAAGCGATTGAGGATGAGCTGGGTGATTTGTTATTTGCGGTGAGCAATCTAGCCCGACATCTGAAGGTTGATCCGGAAAACGCTTTGCGCGCGGCCAACCGAAAATTTGAGCGGCGCTTTCGCTTTATCGAACAACTCTTGCGCGAAGCCCAGCGGCCGATTGAGAATTGCAGCCTAGATGAGCTGGATGCCCTTTGGGGTGAAGCTAAGAAACAGGAAAAAAACGCCAGCGGCAGCGCTGGTGCATAGCGACGCACGGCGGGTCTGCGTAACCCGTCGACATTTAAATTTTATGGGTAAGGCTTAGGTTATGAGTATTTCTCTTCGCGATCAGATGCTAAAGGCCGGGCTGGTCAGCCAGAAGCAAGCTAAGCAGGTCGGTAAAGATCAGCAGAAACAAAAGCGCCTGGAGCATAAAGGGCAAGTTGTTGTTGATGACTCACTGCAGCAAGCGGCCCTGCAAGCTAAGGCCGAGAAGATTGAGCGTGATCAACTGTTAAATCGTCAGCAGCAAGACAAGCTCGAGCAAAAAGCCCGTGCCGCGCAAATCAAACAGCTTATTGAGCTGTCGCGCCTGCCTAAGCTGACGACCGAGGACTACTACAACTTTGTTGACGACAAAAAAGTTAAGCGCCTGTCGGTCAACAAGCTGATGCGCGACAAACTCAGTAACGGCTCACTGGCCATTGTGCAGCTCGCGGGTGGTTATGAAGTAATCCCCCGCGAAGCCGCAGTGAAGATCCAAGAGCGCGATCCGCGCCGGGTGATCGTGCTGAATACCTCCACTGAAGCCCCAGATGCCGATGACCCTTACGCGGCTTTTCAAGTGCCGGATGACTTGATGTGGTAACGGCCTAACGGCTGGGCAATAAAAAACCGGGCATGCCCGGTTTTTTATTGGCTATGTCCCCGTTACGTGTTGAGCACAAAACGTAGGGCAATGAAATGGACTCCTCCCTCCTACGGCGTCATTGCGCCAGACTGAGGGTGTAGCACTCAATCCCAGAGGGAGAAGTCCAAATGAAACTTAAGCGAATTGGCGTTGATTTAGCAAAGCAAGTTTTTCAGGTTCACGGCGTCGATAGCCACGAACAGGTTAAATGCCGCAAGCAGCTCAAGCGTGCGCAGATGTTGGATTTCTTCCGCCAACTTGAGCCGTGCTTGGTGGCAATGGAGGCCTGCGGTGGTTCGCACTATTGGGCGCGCGAGCTGATTAAGCTGGGCCATCAGGTCCGTTTGATTGCACCGCAGTTCGTCAAACCTTACGTCAAGAGCGGTAAAAACGACGCCAACGATGCCGAGGCGATTTGCGAAGCAGCCAGCCGGCCGACCATGCGTTTCGTGCCGATAAAAACCGCAGAACAGCAGGCAGGTCAGTCGCTGCACCGGATTAGAAGCCGGTTGATCAGGGCGCGTACGGCGCTGGTCAATGAGTTACGCGGGTTGCTTGGCGAGTTTGGTTTAGTAATTGCCCAGCGCGGCGGCGCGGCCGCCCATCGATTGCTGCAGCAATCGTTAGAAACGCCGGACAACGGTTTGCCGGGCGAGATGCGCGAGTTACTCAAGGAGTTGCAAGACGAGTTGTTCGCTCACGACGCACGCCTGTCCAAGTTCGACCAAGTGCTGCAGCAGCAAGCCCGCAATGATGAGCGCTGCCAGCGGCTACTGAAGGTTGAGGGTATAGGTCCGATCAGTGCCACCGCTATCGTTGCGGCTGTGGGCGATGCAAAGCAATTTAGCAATGCCCGACAGTTTGCCGCCTGGCTCGGTTTGGTGCCGAGTCAACACTCCAGCGGCGGCAAAAGCCAGCTTGGCCCGATCAGCAAGAAGGGCGATACCTACCTGCGCACGCTACTGATTCACGGCGCTCGCTCGGCACTGCTGGCCTGTAAGGAGAAAACCGACCGGCGCAGTGTCTGGGTGCAACAAGTGCAGTGCCGCCGCAATACCAACATCGCCACGGTCGCCTTGGCGAACAAGAATGCCCGGATTATCTGGGCGATCCTCAGCAAGGGCGAGAGCTATCAGCCTTGTTGATTAGCAGCACCGATAGCAAGCAGCACCGCAGTAAGCGACTGAAACCGTAAAGGAGCATCCACCACGATTGCACAGTGACATGCATTGATGACGAACCGGTCGAGCCGGCATGTGTGAAGCCTGAAAAGTCCATAGGCCCTCTGAATACCAAGGCCGCTAGGGCGATAAGGCGCACATGAGCGGATATTCATCAGGGCTCGAGGCCTCAAATGCCTCATCAGAAGCCGGATATACGGAAGCAATCGTACTTAGGTTTGTTAGATGCGCATTTCACTGGCAA
>JBBKVZ010000025.1:0-12325 GCA_037968715.1 Pseudomonas sp. | reverse complement strand
AAATAAGTTTACTGTCAGCGGAGTAGTGCCACGATGGAATTTAAGACCCGTAAGCCCCTGTTGCGTTTCGCCCCGGCGAAAGCAGGTTTTGCCTTTGTTGGTTTGCTGCCGCTGCTGGTCGCTGTGCAAGCACAAGCTGTTGAGTTCAGTTTTGCCGATGAAGAAGTTCGGGGTTCGGTTGATAGCACCGTGTCCTACGGCCAATTGTGGCGCGTGCAGGGTCGAGACGCTCGCGGTGAAGACATTAATACCAATGACGGCAATCGTAACTTCGATACTGGTTTGGTCTCTGAAGTATTCAAGATCACCACCGATGCAGAGATAAAATATCAAAATTACGGTGCCTTTGTTCGTGGTACAGCTTTCTATGACACTCAGATCATGGATAAGCGCAACGATTATAACGATAATAACAATCCCAATCAGCCTAGTCAGGGTTCTCAGCAGGGCACCAAGTCTAATAATGAGTTCACCAGTGACACTCGCGATAAAGCTGGCAGTAATGCCGAGATTCTGGATGCCTACGTATATGGTAACTGGGATATTGCTGAGAGGCCGGTGACTGCGCGCTTGGGTAAGCAAGTATTTAACTGGGGTGAAGGGATTTTCTATCGAGGTGGAGTCAATACCACTAACCCGGTTGATGCTGCAAAGTTTCGTTTGCCGGGCGCGGAGTTAAAAGAGGTATTGATTCCTGTTGAGGCATTTAACGTTAGTGTTGGTTTGAGCGATAATTTGTCGATGGAGGCCTTTTACCAGTTTAACTGGAAAGAAACCGCAATCGATCCGGTCGGCACCTATTTCTCCGAGACCGATTTGTTTGCTGCTGGTGGTAACAATGCCTATCGTGATTTTGGTCCGAATGCAGCTTTCCTTATCAACAGCTATGCAGGTGTTGGTAATGGCACATCGCCGTTTACTCCCTTGTTTGCGGCGCCTCTTAGGGCTGCCGGTGTGTATCAGCAGGGCGTTAACTATAGCCAAGGCAACGTTTTAAGAGTTGCTGAGATTACAGATGACAAAAACGCTAAAGATGATGGGCAGTTCGGTGCGTCATTTAAATACATTGCTGAAGAATTGAACTCAACTGAGTTTGGCGCCTATTTTGTAAATTATCACGCGAAAGAGCCAGCGATTGGCGCCAATTTAAACGGTTATACAGGCGTTAATCTTCCTGCGCTTACCACGGCGCTTGCCCCGGTCGTTCTTCTTGGTCAAGACCCTGCAGCTGCTGCAAGAGGTATTGCAACTTTTGACCTGTTGGGCGCGGCGCGGGGTTATCGTGAATATGCTGAAGATATTCGCATGATTGGTCTGAGTTTTAACACGACAGTAGATGAAACCTCCGTGTTTGGTGAGTTAGCCTACCGTCCAAATAACCCAATTGGTATTGCTACCACCAATGACATGTTGGGTGATCTTATCGTGCAGGGTGCGCAATTTGCAGATAATTCCGGCAGTAGTGGCGTTAATAGCGGTACTGCACTTCTTGGTGGGAAGCGATATGGTCGCAATGACAATGTCACTAACTATGAGCGTGTTGAAACGTTTAATACTACTTTAGGGGCTATTCAGAATTTTGGCCCGGTAATGAGTTTCGATTCTTTATTTGGTGTGGCTGAGTTGGCTTCTGAGCACTATCGTGGCAATGATTTGCAATACACGGCTAACGATGGCACTAATCGCTATTTTGCCAGTCGGTCTAACCTCGCGTATCGCATTGGCTCTGATCGCGACAGTCAAATTAATAAAAATGCCTACGGCTACACCCTGTTGCTTAACGGGACCTGGAATGATGTTTACGCAGGTGTGAACCTTTCCCCGTATGCCGTTTACAAGAGCGACTTTGAGGGTAACTCCAGCCAGACCGGTAACTTTGTCGACGGTCGTCAGGCGTATACCTTGGGCCTGCGCGCCAACTACCTGAATAGTTTAGAGGCTGAATTGGCTTACACCGAATTCTACGGTGCCGGCCAAGACAACGTTTCGCGTGACCGCGATAACATTGGTATGAACGTTAAATACTCGTTCTAATAATTAAAAAGTACCGAGGGCCTATGAGCCCTCGGCAGTTGAATCATCACGGAGAGATACAATGCTGAAGAAGCACACGCTGATTGGCGCCGCAATCGCACTGGCGCTGTCTGCCGGTAGCGCGCTGGCCGCCGTTTCGCCACAAGAAGCCGCAAAACTAGGTACCACCTTGACGCCATTTGGCGCCGAGAAAGCTGGCAACGCTGCCGGCACCATTCCTGCCTGGACTGGTGGTATCACTAAGCCGCCGGCAAATTACACCAAGCCGGGTCAGCATCATCCGGATCCGTTTGCGGGTGATAAGCCGCTGTACACCATCACCAAAGCCAATATGGATCAATACAAGGCCAACCTGACTCCGGGTGTAATGGCGTTGTTCAATGCGTATCCAAATAGCTTCAAGTTGCCGGTGTATCAGACTCGCCGCTCCGGTTCCGCGCCGCAGTGGGTGTACGACAACACCGCAAAAAACGCTACTAGCGCCAAGCTAGTTGAGGGTGGTAACGGTTTTGTTGACGCCTACGGCGGCACTCCGTTTCCAATTCCGCAAAATGGTGTTGAGGCTATCTGGAACCACGTGGCTCGCTACCGTGGTGAATACGTTGTGCGTCGCGCTACTGAAGTAGCGGTGCAGCGTAACGGTGACTACAACCCTGTAACCTCGCAGCAAGAAGTACTGTTCCGCTTCTATGATCCGAAAGGCTCGGCGGCGACTCTGAACAACACTTTGTTCGATTACCTGTCGTTCACCAAGAGTCCTGCTCGTTTGGCCGGTGGTGCGATTTTGGTTCACGAAACACTCGATCAAGTAAAAGAGCCACGTCAGGCATGGGGTTATAATGCCGGTCAGCGCCGCGTACGTCGCGCACCAAACTTGGCCTACGACACGCCTATTTCGGCTGCCGATGGCCTGCGTACCGCAGATGACACCGATATGTACAACGGTGCACCTGATCGTTATGAGTGGAAGTTGATTGGTAAAAAAGAAATCTACGTTCCTTATAACAACTACAAGATTACGGCCCCTGGGGTTAAGTACAAAGACTTGCTGCATGTGGGTCACGTGAATCCAGATCTAACCCGTTGGGAGCTCCATCGGGTGTGGGTTGTTGAAGGTAAGTTGAAGGCCGGTGCTCGTCACATTTACTCCAAGCGCGTGCTGTTCCTTGATGAAGATAGCTGGCAGGCTGCTGAAGTTGACCAATATGACGGTCGTGGCGAGCTATGGCGTGTGTCGATTGCTTATCTGAAGAACTTCTATGAGTTGCCAACTACTTGGTCGGCGCTGGATGTTTACCACGATCTGCAGGCCCGTCGTTACCATGTACAAAACTTGGATAGCGAAGAATCGAGCACCATCGATTTCAGCCAGCCAACTCCGGACGATGGCTATTTCAAGCCAGCTGCTTTGCGTCGTCGCGGTACTCGTTAAGCGTTACTGTTAAATGAAAAGGCCGCTCATTCGTAGCGGCCTTTTCACGTTAAAAGACGATCAAAATTCAATTCTTGGCGACAGGTAACAAAACATAACGTCATGCCGATTGTCAGGAGTTTGTCTAGCTCGCTAGCATAGGTTGCCTACTTCGTAGAGCTACCGATAATAATCAAGGAGATAGGTGTATGCGTGAGCCCATTTCGCGGCGCCCTCAGTCAGGTGCAAATGCAGCTTTGCTGCACGCCCCTGCATTGCGCTGCAAGTCGCCACTGGCTAAAGCCGTTTCGTTGCTCGGCACGCTGTCCTTGCTAAGCTGTTTTGCCGTGCCAGCTTTAGCTGCGACTACGGAAGTTTCGGTCGATGCGCCGGTGTATTCGTTGGTTGTACCCAAGGCTGCCGAGAGTTTGCTGTTGGATGTCGCTCGTGCGGGGAGCCGACTGGTTGCGGTGGGTGATCGCGGACATATTCTTTATTCCGACGACGACGGTGTCGTGTGGACGCAGGCTAAAGTGCCAACGCGGCAAATGCTCACCTCAGTATTTTTTGTTGATGACAAAAAAGGCTGGGTAACTGGGCATGACGCGCTGATTTTAGCCACGGTGGACGGCGGGCAGACATGGACTGAACAGTTCAGCGATCTTGAACGCGAAGCGCCGTTACTGGATATCTGGTTCCAGAACGCCGAGCATGGTTTTGCTGTTGGCGCGTATGGCGCGATGTTGGAAACCGTTAATGGTGGCGCTGATTGGGAAGACGTTAGCGAGCGCTTAGATAACGAAGATCAGCGCCATCTGAACGGCATCACCGAAATTAAAGATTCCGGTCTGTTTGCGGTGGGCGAGATGGGCAGTATTTACAGCTCCGCCGACTGGGGGCGGACATGGGAAACCTTGCATGGACCTTATGAAGGCTCGTTGTTTGGTGTGTCTGGTACCAGCGAAAGTGGTTCGGTCTTGGTCTATGGTCTGCGCGGCAATATGTTTCGTTCCGCCGATTTTGGCAAAACCTGGAAGCAGGTAGATTTGCAAGGCAGCAATGGTGCTTTGGATTTTGGCTTGGCTAATGGTGCTTTGCTCAAGGATGGCTCGGTGGTGGTCGTAGGCCACGGCGGCAGTGTACTTAAGAGCACCGATAAGGGGCACAGCTTCAGCGTGCTGAACCGTGCTGATCGCTTGTCTTTGTCTGGGGTTAGCGCTGACGACAAGGGTGATTTGATTCTGGTTGGTCAGGGCGGTGTGCATGTCGCAACGTCTACTGGCGCTGCGCCACAACAATAAGTCGGGCTCGATAAGGTACTAATGCGATGAGTAAGCACCACCAAGACAAGGCGACATTTCTTGAACGCCTGATTTTTAATAACCGCCCGGCAGTGATTTTTATCTGTGTACTGGTCACCTTGTTTTTGGGTTTTCAGGCCCTGCAAGTGCGGCCATCGACCAGTTTCGAGAAGATGATTCCACTGCACCACCCGTTCATTCAAAAGATGATGCAGCACCGTGATGACCTAGCTGGTCTGGGCAATACCGTGCGCATCTCGGTTGAAGCCGTGGATGGCGATATTTTCTCCAAAGAGTACATGGAGACCCTGCGTCTAATTAACGATGAGGTGCTCTATATTCCGGGTGTTGATCGCTCTGGTATGAAGTCATTGTGGACGCCCAACGTACGTTGGACCGAAGTGACCGAAGAGGGCTTTACCGGTGGCTCGATCATTCCGCAGACTTACAACGGCTCATCTGACAGCCTGAATGAACTGCGCAATAACATTCTTAAATCGGGCCAGGTTGGTCGCTTGGTTGCCAACAACTTCAAGTCGAGCATTCTCGATGTGCCGTTGCAGGCGTCCTATCCGGACCCCCAAGATCAGGGCATTTTGTTGCCGCTGGACTACCGTCAGTTCTCGCATCAACTGGAGGAGCGCATTCGCGATAAGTTCCAGCTGCAAAATCCCAATGTGAAAATCCACATCATTGGTTTTGCTAAAAAAGTCGGTGACTTAATTGATGGCTTGCTGATGGTGGTGATGTTCTTCGCCATTGCCTTCGTGATTACCTGGGTGCTGCTGTATTGGTTCACATGGTGTATGCGCAGCACCATTGGCGTTCTGGTCACTACTCTGGTCGCGGTTATCTGGCAGCTGGGCTTGATGCATTTGGTGGGTTTCGGTCTAGATCCCTACTCAATGCTGGTACCGTTTCTGATTTTTGCCATCGGTATCTCTCACGGTGTGCAAAAGATCAATGGTATTGCGCAGCACTCCAGCGATGCCGAAAACGCCCTAACAGCTGCTCGACGGACATTTCGTCAATTGTTCTTACCGGGGATGATTGCGATTCTTGCCGATGCCGTGGGCTTCATTACCTTGATGATCATGGACATTGGGGTGATCCGCGAGCTGGCTATTGGCGCTTCGATTGGCGTGATCGTGATCGTATTCACCAACCTGATTCTGCTGCCCGTAGCTATTTCGTATCTGGGTATCAGCAAAAAGGCGATTGCGCGCAGTAAGAAAGATGCCAGCAGCGAACAGCCGTTCTGGCGTCTGCTGTCTAACTTTGCCCACCCGACGGTTGCGCCGATTTCTGTAGTGATTGCTCTGGCGGCCTTCGGTGGTGGTCTCTGGTATGGCCAGGACCTGAAAATTGGTGACCTTGATCAGGGCGCACCGGAGTTACGTCCAGACTCGCGTTACAACCTGGATAACAAATTCATCATCAATAACTATTCAACAAGTTCGGATGTGTTGGTGGTGATGGTTGAAACGTCGCCAGAAGGTTGTTCGACCCATGATTCGCTGGAGCCCATTGATCAGCTGATGTGGACCATGGAAAACACCGAGGGTGTGCAGTCGGCTATCTCTTTGGTGACGGTTTCTAAGCAAGTGATCAAAGGCATGAACGAGGGCAACCTGAAATGGGAGACCTTGTCGCGCAACCAGGACGTGTTGAACAACTCCATCTCGCGTGCCGATGGTCTGTACAACACCGACTGCTCACTGGCTCCGGTGTTGGTGTTCCTTAACGATCACAAGGCGGAAACCCTTGATCGTGCGGTAGCAGCGGTACAGCTGTTTGCTAAAGAGCACGACACCGATAACCGCAAGTTTGTCTTGGCTGCAGGTAATGCCGGCATTGAAGCGGCCACCAACGAAGTAATCAGAGAGTCCGAGCTGACAGTGCTGCTGCTGGTTTATCTGTGCGTGGCGACCATGTGCATGATTACCTTCCGCTCGTTTGCAGCAACCTTGTGTATTGTCTTGCCGCTGGTGCTGACCTCAGTGCTGGGTAACGCTCTGATGACCTTCCTAGGAATTGGCGTCAAGGTTGCGACCTTGCCGGTGATTGCACTGGGAGTGGGTATTGGCGTGGACTACGGTATTTACATCTACAGCCGTTTGGAAAGTTTTCTGCGCGCCGGTCTGTCGCTGCAAGAAGCCTACTACCAGACCCTTAAATCGACAGGTAAAGCAGTGTTGTTCACTGGTCTCTGCTTGGCGATTGGTGTGGCGACTTGGATGTTCTCGGCGATCAAGTTTCAGGCTGACATGGGCTTGATGCTGACCTTTATGCTGTTGTGGAATATGTTTGGTGCCATCTGGCTGTTGCCAGCCTTGGCGCGTTTCTTGATCAAGCCTGAGAAGTTGGCAGGCAAAGCTGGCAGTTCATTGCTGTCACATTGATACCGTTAATGGCTAGATAAAAAAACCGCAGCCTAGCTGCGGTTTTTTTATGCCTGCTGTAAGGGCAGCATATGCGCTGCTGGGATTAACAAGGGAGCGAGTCACTGGCTTAATAGCCTGTGCTGAGTCCAGGCAAGGGCGGCAGCGAATAGTTCTAGCGCTTGCTGGGGATAGAGTGGGCTAACGATTAATTGAGTACGCCAAGCGTCTATTACAGGGCTGTGTAGCGGCGCGTGCGTAGAGGAGGATAGTGGAGCTGGAGGTGAGTGCCGGCCTAGCAAGGCTGCTGGCAGACGCTGCGCCTGTTGCGGGTAAGCGCGAGCGAACCTGCTGGGGTGCTTCCCCGCGTGAAACGGGGCTGCTCGCTAGGCGATTAACGTGGATATAGCGGTGGTAGCGGGCTTGGCTCTTGTGTGCTGCTGTGCAGTGATTCGGCGGCAGGCAGGGTACGAATTGCTCGCCAGAGATCTTCACCCTGCCAGAGTTGGCCGGTTTCGCTGTAAAGCGCACCGTTAAGACCGTCGAGTGCGGCAGACAAGGGTAGAAAGCGCGCGGCCAGTTCAGCTAGGGTTTCCGGTTGTTGCCGTGCCCAAGCATCCAGCGCTTGGCGAGTTGCTTGTGGCTCGTTACTCAGGCAGGCCCGCTTTAGATCGTCCTGTAGGGTGCGTGGGCTGGGCCCGGTTTGGCTGGCAGCCGCGATGGCTGGTTGCCGGCGGGCGCGCCACCAAAGGGCAAAGCCCAGTGCCGTAGTGCTGGCGAAAATGCCGCAGGCGAGCTGCCATGGCCAGAGAGGCGGTCCTTGCGGTGCCGGCAGGGTGGCTATGGGCTCGCTGCTGATTACCGGCTCCACTGCCGGGTTTACGGCGATATTCAGCTGTTGTGCGGGCAGGCTAAGGTGCTCAAGTTGATCTGTTTGGGTGTTCCACCACGGCAGCTCAATGGCAGGTAAATCAATAGTACCGCTGCGGCTGGGCACTAAGGCTTCACGTTCTTCACGGCTGCTGAGCAGGCCCAACACATCGATTGAGTTTTGTAGCTGTGGCTGGTCAGGATAATTACGCAGGCCGCTAATTTGCACGCTGGGCAGGGGGGGGAGTTGGGCGCTAGACAGTCCTTCGGCACTTAGCTTGAGGATGCGCGTGAGCGAGTCGCCTACCTTGATCTCTGTCGGTGGCGGGCTCCAGTTTTCACTGAGGGTAAGTGCCCGCGCTGGCAACCAAACAGCATCGGCTGGGTAGTTCGCCGGTTTGGCTTTGACCTGCAGGGTGATCTGCGCGGACTTAACGCGGGTTAGTTGGCCCGGCTGGCCGAAGGGATTGAAGGCGTTGTTCTGCCTAGCGCTGGCAACGGTGGCGCTAAACAGTAGCGATGGAATAGTTAACTCACCGCTTTGTTGCGGGAAAATCGCATAACGCAGCTCAATTACGCCGTGGCGCACACCGTTGAGCAGCTTCTCGTAGGTGCGTGGCTCGCCGAGTTGCTCGATCCGCGCATCGGTCATTTGCAGTGGGGTCAGGCTGCTGTCGTTATATAGCGACACCGAGTGATAAATACGCAGCGTCAAAATGGCTTGCGCCTGCACATAGACACTGTCGAAGTCGAGGCTCGACTCGATAAATACCGGAGCCAATTTACCCTGCGCGGCTTGGCTGTCTGCGGACAATACGTGCAGGGTTATCGGTTGGCTTTGCATATCGCCCAGCTTGATGGGCGGAATCACCACGTAGCCGGTCTGTTTCGGTTGTAGGGTGATGATCCAGCGGGTGGTGGATTGCGTGCTGCCGTTGTTGCTGTTGATTTGATTGAGTTGACGGCTACCCAGTTGCTCGAACAGTGCATTTAATGGGCTTAGGTCTGGCTTGCCAAACAGGGTGATGTCATCGGATTCGAGGGTTAGCTCGACGGTTTCGCCTTCGCTCAATTGGCTGCGGTCGACCTGCGCCGTTAAGCTGGTGGCTTGCGCTTGTAAGCTAAACAGCACGCACAGCAAGCTGAGCAGTAGTGTGAAGGGCGGTGCTAATCGTTGGCGGATCATCGAGATTGTTCCTGACGCAGTTGCTGTTCATACCAAAATTTGCGCCGCAGCAGCTCGCCCGGCTCGTCGGGAATCTGTCGCAGCCATTGTTCCAGCGCTTGTCGCTGCTCGGTATCAAGGGGGGTAGTGGCGCTGCCATCAGCAGGCTCAGGTGCTTGTTTTGCCTGTTCCTTGCCGCTGTTGGCTGTGGCGTCCGGCTGCCCTGGCGCTTTCTCCGCAGAACCCTCAGGTTTTTCCGAACCCTGTTCGGCGGAGGCTTGCGCGGGCTTCTCCAGCTCTTGGCCTTGATCGGATTGGTCTTTCCCCTGCGTCTGCGCTGACGGCTGGTCAGTTTGTTTCTGCCTGCCTGCTTGCTTGTCGCCCTCTGGCGGCTTGGGTTGCGACGATTTATCGCTTGCTGATGGCTCTGTCGCGTCGCCAGAATCTTGACCTTGCTGACCTTGCTGACCTTGCTGTTGCGGTGAGGACTGCTGATCTTTGTTTTGCTGCGGTTGATCCTGCTTTTGCGAATCTTGTTTTTCTTGCTGTTGCTGTTGTTTCAGCGCTTGTTCGACCAAGGCTTTATTTTGCTTTGCTACAGGCATTTCACTTTGCTGCTCAAGTGCTTGTTCGTAGGCATCAATGGCCGCCTCTAATTCACCAGCCTTGGCCAGTGCGTTGCCGCGGTTGTAGTGATCGTCGGCGGTGTAGCCTTGCGCGAAGCGTTCCGCCGCCGCGTTGTAGTCGCCGGCTTGATACAGCGCTTGCCCTTGCCACTGCGGATTTTCAAAGTGCTTGGCGGCTTCTAATGGCTGTTTGGCCTCAAGCAGGCGTTGGCCTTGCTGGTCAGGGCGTAGCCAGAGGTCATTAAACTCGAAGGCGTAGCTGGGTTGTGGCCACATAAATAGCAGCGGTAAGCAAAACAGCCAGCCACGACGCCCGGCTAATGCTGCCAGCAACAAGAGGGGTAGTAGTAGCCAATGGCCCTGGTCGGCCCAAGTGGTTAGTTGGGTGGGCTCGTTACCTTCGCGTAAGGTCTGCGCGCCGTCTAGCAGGTTTAATTGGCGTAAACCTGCATCATCAATACTGGCGCTGGCATATCGGCCAGACATTTGGTTGGCGAAGTTGTGCAGGCCTTGGCTATTGAGCCTCGGTAGCAAGATCGCCCCTTGGGCATCCTTGGCAAAGCCACCGCCTTCCAAAGCAATAGGCGCGCCTTGTTCGGTACCAATACCGAGAATCAGTAGTTGCACCTTGCTTTCACTGAGTGCTTGGCGAATGCCGTTTTGTTCCTGCTGGTTAAGGTCACTGGTAATCAACAGGATTTTTCCGGCGCCTTGAGCGCCTTGTTTAAGCAAGTCGGTGGCCAGTTTGACGGCCAGGTCTGCGCGCTGACCAACTACGGGCATGATGGCCGGGGTCAGTGAGTCAAGCAGGTTACGGCTGGTGGCCAGATCGTCAGAGAGCGGCACCAGGGTGTGGGCGCTACCGGCAAACACGACTATGGCTGTTTGTGCATCACGACGGCTCTGCAGTAGATCGAGGAGTTTGCGTTTAGCTTGCGCCAAGCGACTGGGCAGTACGTCGGTGGCGAGCATGTCGGGTGTCAGTGCGAGTACAACCACCAGTGGGTCGGCACGCTTCAGGCTGCTTTGTTCAACCCGTTCCCAGCCCGGACCCAGCAGGGCGAGCACGGCTAATAACCATGCCAGCGCCAAGGCTAGCCAAGGCAATCGACTGTTGCGGGCACTGACTCCACTCAACAGAACTTGGTGAAATGCCGGCGGCAACAAGCTCTGCCAGCGACCGGCGCGTTGCTGGCGATGCCACAGCTGCCAAATCAGCCAGCCGAGCAGCGGCAATATCAATAGCCAAAAAGGTCGCAGCCAGTGCGGCCAAAGAGCACTCATAGTCGGCTCCGCAGCCGTTGCGGCAGTTGTTGGCGTAACTCGGGCCAGAATTCACGACAGACTAATAACAGGCTGAGCAGCAGTGCTGCTGCCAAAGGCCAGCAATACAATGCCAGCGCCGGGCGGGCTTGGGTGGCTTGCTGGGCGACGGGTTCGAGTTGGTCCAGGCTGGCGGTAATCATGGCTAGTTCGTCGGCATCGCGGGCGCGAAAATACTGACCGCCGGTTTGCGCAGCAATGGCTTTCAGGGTTGGCTCGTCGAGATCGGAACCGGGGTTGAGGCCAAACATGCCCATGATCCCAGCATCAGGATCGGCACCAATGCCGATGGTGTAAATTTTCACCGATTGCTCAGCCGCCAACTGGGTCGCGGTCAGTGGCTCAATGGCGCCTGCGGTATTGGCGCCATCGGTAATCAAAATCAGCACCCGGCTATTGGTTGGCCGTTCGCGCAGGCGTTTCACCGCCAAGCCAATCGCATCGCCAATGGCGGTGTTTTTGCCGGCAATGCCGATCACCGCCTCATCAAGCCAAGTGCGCACGGTGTGGCGGTCGAAGGTCAATGGCGCCTGCAAATAGGCTTGACTGCCAAAGAGGATCAGGCCGACGCGGTCGCCACGGCGTTGTTCGATAAAGTCGCTGAACAAATGTTTAATCAGGCTGAGGCGATTCACATCTTGGCCTTGCCACTGCATGTCGAGTTGTTCCATTGAGCCGGAAACATCCACTGCCACCAATAAGTCGCGGCCACTGGCGGTTAGCGGCAAAGGCTCGCCGACCCACTCCGGGCGTGCCGCTGCCAACAGCAGCAAGAGCCAGATCAGCACAAAGGGTGATTGCTGTTGCCAGGCGGATAAGTTGGCGCGCGCGCGGCGGCCGGCTAAGGCTTCTAGTTCGGGTAGGAAGCTGACGTTAAGCGCCGCTTCACCGCTGTCGGCGGCGGGTAATAGTGCGCGTAACAGCCATGGCAGTGGCGCGAGCAGGAAGACCCAGGCCCAAGTGAACTCAAACATGTTTGCGAATCCAGATTTCAATCGACTGGTTCAGGCCTTCGATGGCCTTGTCATCGAGTTTGCATTGCGGTCGGTAGGCGCCGTCCACCAAGACCATCCAGCGGGTCAGGCCGGCAGCCGGGCAACGGCTGTCGAGGAACGCCAGCCAAGCACGGCCATTCAGGGTATGGCTGTGGTTGTCTGGGTAGTGACTGCGACACAAGCGTTTGAGCAGGGCATTCAGTTGCTGCAGCCAAATGC
>JBBKVZ010000024.1:0-8156 GCA_037968715.1 Pseudomonas sp. | reverse complement strand
CCCCCTCCACTCGCCCGCCGGCATCATACAATCCCCGCTCAAGCTGTTCTCTCTCAAGATCATCATGGGGAACAGTTGCACTGCACAGATTCGCTGGTTGTTCACGCTGTTCACGCTGTTCCCACAGGAAAATACACACCTCACCTTGTGCGATACAGGTACAGTAGAGGTACAGTGCTCAGATGGACACCGATGGTCGTTATCGGTCAATTTGATGGAAAATCAATGTGTTGCAGCGTTGTACCATGCACTACGATGGTCTACCATTATCAAGCCTCGGTGCGTTAGGCTACGACTTGTAATCAGTAGGTCCCGAGTTCGACTCTTGGTGCCGGCACCAAACAGCAGAAAGGTCCACCGCAAGGTGGGCCTTTTTTGCTTATGCGCTGAAAATACTTACCAGCCGATGACCCCTCCCACCCAGGTAAAACATGGACAGTAAAAATCCAGGCAACAGCATAACGTCTCGATTAGGAGTACTTGATGGATGGCGAGGCCTAAGTATTTTATTGGTGCTGGCAGCTCATCTTTTACCTATCGGCCCCAAGCAATTTGAGCTCAATGTAAGCGCCGGCACTCTAGGAATGGTTATTTTTTTCACGCTGTCTGGCTTTCTAATCACCAACGCCTTGCTGCGCAACGACAATATTAGTGAATTTTTAACTCGCCGCTTATTTCGCATCGTGCCGCTTGCATGGCTTGGCGCAGCAATAATTCTTTATGCCACACAGGCCAGCATAGACACCTACCTGGCCAACTTTTTATTTTATGCAAACTGGCCTCCTATGTGGCTACTTAATGGCACCGGGCATTTCTGGAGCCTATGCGTAGAAATGCAATTCTATTTAGCAATTGCCGTACTGGTACTTTTATTCCGTCGACACTGGCTGTACTTAATTCCATTTCTTTGCATTGCAATCACCATTTACAGAGCTGCAAATGGTGCTCACGCCAACATCAATACATACTACCGTGTAGATGAAATACTGGCCGGCGCAATGCTTGCTTTAATCTACAATAACAAACTAAAACTCCCTCACCTCAAAGTAATAACATCCACACTCGCGCAAGCAGTATTACTCGGCCTACTACTTCTATCTTGCCACCCAAAGTCAGGTTATCTTAATTATCTTCGTCCCTACTTTGCAATGGCACTGGTAGCTGGCTCATTGCTCAACCCCCCAGTACAGATCAGCAACATCCTTAACAGTAAAATGCTATTTTATATTGCTTCAATCTCCTACGCACTATATGTCATTCATCCGTTACTCGCACACACTTGGCTTGGCAGCGGTGAAGGACTTCTAAAATACGCAAAACGCCCATTATTATTTGCAGCCCTATTTATAATCGCGCACATCTCAACCTTTTATTATGAGAAATACTGGAGCGATTTAGGCAAGAAAATGATAAAGAATCGCAGAGCGCAAAAAATCCAGGCAGCATAAGTTAAATTAACCAACGATAATATTTACCGTAGCTATTTTAAGCCTAACTAATCACGCCCCATTTGACATTTCTGCTGCAGCACGCAGAGACTGCGAACGCCTCGCCAAAGATTATCCCCAGCAACAGACCAGCAGCGGCTCGACGAGCGACTGTAACTCTAGGATTGGCCATGACGCGAAAACTCCTCCTGATCTCAACACTGGTTTTTTGGCTGAGTGGCGGACCGCTGCTTGCGCAAACCTCCGCCGAAAAAAGCCTACCTCTCGACGGGAAAATCAGCGCGGACGGCAGCCAGGTAACGCTCAACTGGTTTAGCGCAAAGCCTCCGCTAACGGGTTCCGCAACCGTTAAAAGGCGTCTATACGGGCAAGTCGGTGGCGAGCAATGGCAAACCATCGCCTCGGGCCTTGGCCCAGTCATGCGTTTTATCGATAAGACCGTCAAACCTGGCGTGGCCTATGAGTATCAGGTGATTCGAACAGCTGGTGACATCCTCGATGTGGGCTATTGGGTGACCGGCGTCGACCTGCCCACACAAGCACAGCGCGGCAGTGTTTATGTCCTTGTCGATGATACGCTCGCTGAAGAAATAGCCCCCCGCCTGGCACGATTCGCGCGCGATCTAACCGGCGATGGCTGGCAGGTGTTTGTCACTCGCGTACCTCGTGGAAACAACCTCGCAGCACTAGATAATCTCAAGATTGCATCGACCGCCAAGCAATGGTTGAACGCGCATTATCGTAACAATCCACTCGGACAACATGCGGTGGTCTTGGTGGGCCATGTGCCCATCGTCAAAACCGGCCAGGCCGCGCCGGACGGACATGCTCCAGCGGCTCACGCCAGTGATCTGTATTACGCAGACATGGATGGCAGATGGACGGCAACCCCCGAAGGCCAGCTACTCGACAATCAAGTGCCGGGAAGCTTTATCGAGATGCAAATTGGCCGGATTGACTTTGCCCCCGTCAGCGATGGCAAGCGAGAGCGCGAAATACAACTGCTCAGAGCCTACTTTGACAAAAACCATCACTGGCGAACAGGCATGATCGGAGACCTTAGAGAGGCCTACGGAAAAACTGATTTTCTAAAGGTAGAGCGCGCAGGCTTAAACAATATTGTCGGCCCAAAAGCACTCACGATCGGCGGGCACCATGACGTGGGTGAACAAAAACCGTGGTTATGGGGTGTAGATTTCGGCGACTGGAACGGCAAGATCTATGCACAGAAATATGCCAACAAGGCGATTTTTGCGATCAACTTCGGCAGTGGCAAGCAGAAGATAGACCAGCGTTCCAACCCAATGACCGCCCTACTGGCTCAACCTTGGTATCCGTTGGCGGTGGGCTGGGGAGCCCGCCCTGCATGGTTACTGCACCACATGGCACTCGGCGGTTCGATCGGACAAGCGCACCTGCGCACGGTCAACAACGGCATGGCCGAGCAGCCTTACCGCGAGAGCATGGATTACTTCCCTACCGGGCAGTATCTGTTTCGTAACTCGGTCTGGGTAAACCTTCTGGGTGACCCCACCTTGCACGCCTTCCCACTTACGCCCCCAAAAAGGCTGCTTGCGCAGGCCACATCGAAGGAAGTTAAGCTCACCTGGAAACCCTCGCCAGACCCAGATGTACTGGGCTACAGAGTGTTTCGAGCGTCCACAAAAAGTGTCAATTTCACCATGCTGGACAGTGGCAAGCTGCTCACAAAGTTTGAGTTCACCGACACCTCACCAGTGGAAAACGCCCGCTATATGGTGCGTGCCTATGGCCTGAAACACGTTTATGCCGGGTCGTTTTATACGTTCTCGCAGGGCGCATTTGCAGCAGTAAATGCTGTAACAGAGCCTGACTTAGCGCAGGACATGCGTATTCGCACCCCGATAGGAGTACCGATTCGGCTGCCTGATGTGTTCAGCCAAGTAAAGAATCGCAAGATATTCGCCTTCATCGAAGGACCAACACGTGGCTCGCTTAAATTCGACAGCACCGACTGGATCTACACGCCACCAGCCGATTTTTCCGGCTCATTAGACCTGCGCTTTTCGGTATCAGACGACCTGCGCACAGACGAGGCCGTGTTGACGATCAGCGTCGGCGGCTGACACAGGCGCGTCAGCCTTCTCATACCGCAAGCTTGGCTCAACGCTCACAGAAACCTGCACCCGTTATAAATGAGGGCTGGCTCTGCGCCCAAAAGGAATTAAACACTGGCTGACTGGCGTTTGCGCTTACCTGCTCGGGCGCACAGATACAATTAACACCCTCTGCAGCGTGCGATGCACTGCAAACGACCCTCATCGCTAATGCTCTCGTCGCAGCAACCGCCCTCGTAACACGTGTCTACCCCCAAATCTGAAGGATCACTAGCGGCATGGAACCCTGCGTATTTTCACAGCCCCGAGCCTAGAGAGTTTTTTCAGCCTCTCTTAAATTCCTGAAAGCATATCCATTCAAGACAATTTTTTTAAAACTGGCCGCTGCCCTAAAAAGCACCAAGATAAAATGAAATATCGCTCAAATAATTTATGAACCACGATGCACGCGGCAATTGTAAAAAACAAAGCAACCACTACATGCACAGCAATACTATTAACGCCCATATAATGCAGAGCCACTCTGGTCGCGGCAAGAAAGAACACATGGAACAAAAATATCGTAAATGAATAACGCCCAATGTACGCAAGAAAACTGGATTTTAGCCCTGAGTAATATAAGGTAGCGCAACCGGAAAACCCGATCAAATAACCATATATACTGATCTTTCCTACACCTCCATAATTTGACTGCATATAATACTTACCAATAAGCGCAAACAATAACGAGCAGATTAATACAGCCTTCAAACACTTCGACAGTTCAAAGCCATATAGGCGCAACAGACTGCCCAGTAAAAAATAGGGCAGCAGGTATATAAACCCCGAAAACGAGAAAATCTGAATGCCTGCAGGTATGTAAAAAGATAAAAATACCGAGATAAAAAAAGAATAGAGCAAACTCTTTCGACTAACTCCTACCGTCAACGACAAGATGACCAAAAATAAAAAAACCAAAAATATCGCATGGATAAACCAGTAATGAAAACGTGCATAATAGAGAACAGAGAAGTAGTAACCAAGCCCTGGTGCCTCGACTTGAACATGGGAGTAGCCACTATTGGCCTGAACAAATAAGAACGCTCCGCCAACACAGATAAGCGGCAAGTATAAGCGCTTAAATTTACCAATCAGCAGCACGCGCTCTTCGCCCTTATTTAACCCCCTAAAAGAAAAAACCACACCACTAAGAAATGCAAAAAGTGGCATCCGTAGATTTTCAAATAGCACATTGAAACTTGACCACGGCGAGTCCAATGGCAGGCCTAAACCCACGGCTGAATCACTGCCAATAATATGGAATACCACAAGGAGAATACAGGCCACTCCCCTTAGCGAATCTAAGTGTGAAACTCTTATGCTATTGCTCACGGGAAACCCATATTAAAAAAACAGTCTATATGCTCATAGTGATACGCCATAACCGACGTCAGAACTTAAGTATATTCATACTTTAAACAGTTCAGTGCCGTCAGAACACGGCCGACCATTGAGCTCGGCCGGGCACTACACAGACTCATCTCGGTAGATCAGTGTGCGGAACAAGAATATGGGGTTACCCAATATATAGCGCTGAAATAAGCGCTTCGGTTCGCTCAGCAGGCGAAATACCCATTCACAGCCAAGACGACGCACCCACTTGGGAGCCCGATTGACCTTGCCACCTAAGAAATCCAGAATTGCCCCACCGCAGACAATCAGACACGGCACACCACTGGCAGCCAGCCGAGCAGCAATCGCTTCCTGCTTGGGCATACCCATACCCAGCACAATCAACTCGGGCTGCAGTTGCTCAGCGAGTTTTATATAAGTTTCTGCTTCAGCAAAACCATGCTGTGCAGACACTACATTTACCGCAAACAACGCTTCGCTACGCTGCACTGCATTCGCCAGAAAAGGCTCTGCTGTGCCCCAGAACGCCACGCGCCGGCCCTTGAACTCGCTCAGCAACTTGGGAATGAAATCCGTGCCATTCATATTTAACCCTGGCACTAAACCAAGCCGACGAAACAAAATGCTCATGCCGGAGCCGTCGCGCAGCAACACGTCCGCTACCGACAGCGCACGGTAGTAATCACGGTTGCTAACTAGCAAGTTCATGGCGTGCGCATTGACGAAGCCAAGCACGGTTGTCGCCTCAGGCCTTACTAAGTGCTCGATCAATCGCTGCTCATCAGGATGATCGCTGACCACCCTTAGCTTATGGATAATCGCTTGCCAACGGTGCTTCCAGCCTTGCACGCACATTAGTTGTCATCCCGTTTCGAGCGCACCCATTCAACCTGGCGCTTAAGCAAAAACCCCACATACACGGGTATTTTTTTCAAGGCATATAGCGGTGCATACAGCAGCGCAGAAAAAGCAATCACCTCACGTCCAAACCGGCTCCAAGCCAGCAAGATACTCACCCCCAGCAATGCCACTATGAGCGAAGCCAGTAGCGCTGGCAGCAATGCCGAGCTGAACATAAACAGCAGCCAACTTGAGACAAATGCCGCCACTGCAGCCAGTGTCAATAACGCCAAAGGGGGCACCAACAGGTCGAGCGTCATGCCCAGCAGTTGCCAATTACCGCGCCGCACGGACTCCACCAGCAATGGCGGCGCATCGCTGAGGATGACGCCCAGATGACCATGTTCCCAACGCGTGCGCTGGGTGCTTAAACCCTCCTCACTGCGCGGAAAATAACTGCTCACCCGTGCAGCAGGGCAAAACAATGGCGGCTTGCCATTGCGGCAGAAGTCCAAGCCCATTTGCAGGTCTTCGACAATGTGACCGCTGGCCATATTGATCAATGCCAGATCACTCCACGCAAAGGCCATGCCCGAGCCCATAAGCTGACAGGGCAAATCCAGCCGTGCCCAGCCTGTAGGACGCACCCAGTTCTTAACCAACCAGGCAAATTCGGCAATCTGCACTTTCAGCCCACTGCCCTCTGGGGCCTGCATTAAATACAGGGCCTGAGTCGGCCGGCCAGACTCTATGCAGCTAGCGGCCAAACGTTCGAGAGAGCCCTCACCCACCTGGCAGTCGGCATCCACGATAATCAGCACATCTGGTGCATCAGCCAATAGATGACGCACTCCGAAGTCCAGCGCATAGCCCTTGCCACGCTGCTGATCATTACTGCGCTCGACTACCTCAACACCCGCCGCACGAACCTGCGCAGCCGTGTCATCTGTGCAGTTATCCGCTACCACTAGCAGGCGATCGCCTTCTTTAAGTTGCGGTATCAGGCTATTCAATGTCGCGCGAATAATTGACGACTCGTTATGCGCCGGCATCAATACCGCTATGCGCGCACGCACGCTCGGCGCAGGCGCAGGCGCACGTAAGCGGGCGGGCAAGCAAGCCAGTAATACTTGCGCACACAACACCAGTACCGGCAAAAGAATGAGCAACAGCAATAAGCTCAACAACCCGCTGAGTAAGGTAATCATGCTTGCGCCCTAAATAGTTCGGCCAGCTTGGTCGCTTCGGTATCTATATTGTGTCGCTCCAAGACCCGTTGATACGCCGCCTCGCCCATCTGCTGCAACACTTCAACAGGCTGCGCCAGACAGTCCGTTAGCGCCGCAGCCAGCTCATCCACCGCTCCGGCGGGAAACAACCAACCGTTTTCACCTTGCCGCACCAGCTCTGGAATACCTGCCACATAGGTGGTCAGCACCGGTCGACGAAGGGCCATGGCTTCCATGATTACCACCGGCAAGCCTTCGGCAAAGCTTGGTAAAACTAACGCGCGGGAGGCCAGAATTTCTGCACGAACCTGTTCGCTACTGATCCAGCCGGTAATCCGCACCTGAGACTGCAAACCGTACTTAGCCACCACGGCTTCGAGCTCGTCGCGCATTTCCCCATCACCAGCCAACACCAACTCAAACGCCACACCTTGTGCAGCCAAGGTGTGAGCGGCCTCAAGCAATAACAGTTGGCCCTTTTGCTCACACAAGCGCCCCACGCATACCAGCCGCGGCGCAACAGGTATGGCAACAGCAGGCACATCGTGAAATGCCCGCTCCAGGCCGCAGTGCACAACCTTCACTTTGGCCCAATGCGCATATGCCACCCAGCGATACAGCTGGCTACGGCCATACGAGCTAATGGCCGCAACAAAAGCTGCCCGGCGGACTTTTTCGCCCAAATGAATAAACTGCGGCTTGTCGAATTCTTCAGGGCCATGCACGGTAAAACTGTACGTCGGCCCGCCGAGTACGTTGGCCAGCATCACCACCTCGGTCGAGTTAGTGCCGAAATGTGCATGCACATGCTTGGCGCCGAACGCCTGCAACCACGGCAGCAGGCGGCACGCCTCGGCCAAATAAACCAAATGGTACGGCCAAGCACGGTCTGCCCGCA
The DNA here is from genome assembly GCA_037968715.1 of Pseudomonas sp. Lineage (GTDB taxonomy): Bacteria > Pseudomonadota > Gammaproteobacteria > Pseudomonadales > Pseudomonadaceae > Aquipseudomonas. The sequence goes on along the minus strand of JBBKVZ010000024.1, from coordinate 253 downwards.
GGCCCATACGCAGCGCCAAACCCAGCGCAGAACAAAACCGTAACGGCTGGGCGCGCAGCGCTTGCAGCACTGGCATAACTAAGCCTTTGACGCCGTCCTGCAGGACATAGTGCGTGTTACTGCGTTCGGATTCATCCTCGGCATCCACCAACTCGGCATCCCAGCCGCGCAAGGCAATGCGCTGCACGGCAAAGCCCAAGCGCTCCAGCGCCAAGATTTCCCGGCGTATAAAGCTATGGCTGACCTTGGGGTA
>JBBKVZ010000023.1:0-6879 GCA_037968715.1 Pseudomonas sp. | reverse complement strand
AAGCAGTTATCGGGTTTCTAGGAAATACGAGGCGATTCAGTCAGCTTGTTATCAGCCTGGAACGCTCAATTCTCGGGCGGCTACTAAAGAGTCGAGTGTTTCAGTAGTTAAAGCCATTTGCCGCCAGGGTTGCCCAGCGACGCTGACGGTGGGCGTAGAACAGGCGCGCAAAAAGCCAGACGAATGGGGTAAGGATACCGGCCTCGATGGTCACTCGATCTCGGTAAAGCGTTTCGCCATTTACCTCTTGGGCCGTAATCAGCTGATCCCACTTGCTAATCCGTGGGCTGTAGCCGTTGTCTCTAAGCATGAATGCCTGAGCGTTGCCTGCCGGCGGGTAGCTGATCACAATCGCCTGCCGCCCAACCGGGAGTACGCCGAACAGCTTCAGCCTGCCCCAGTAAGTGCCCTCGCGCCAAGTGCTTGGAAACACAGCGGGAGTCAGCGGGCTGAAACTCAGTAACGGCGATGCAACCTGACGCAGCAGGCGTGGCGTGCGCACCTGGGCGATCACCTCTGCCAGTGAGCACGGCAACTGGCTAGATAGATCAATTTGCATGGGCGCAATTACCGACTGGATGGGGTTTGCTCGTTATCGGCAAGCAAGGTCTGTAGCTCTTCGGGAATCGGCATGGGCTTGAAAGCACTAATCCTAGAACGGCCTGTGTTACCGATGGGCACCCAGATTTTGGAGAACAGCAGGGCCGCGAAAATACGCGGTATTTGCCCCGCGACCTCCGGGTAATCGCCAGTCTGCCAGCCGAGCCTGAGCATCAGCCAGTGTGACCTGGCATGCAGCACGGGGTGGCGTTGGGTCAGGATGTGCGCGCGCTCCAGCCATTGAAAGGCATCTGTACTGCGCTGTTCCTGTATGGCCTGCCGCGCCTGCTGAAAGGCTTGTTGAATCGCGAGTTGCAATGCTGCTTTCATCTCTAACTCCTCAATCTTATTTTTTAAGCAGGCGCAGGCCGTTGAACACCACCAACAGGCTGACGCCCATGTCGGCAAAGACGGCCATCCACATCGTCGCCTGACCCGTTAGCGTCATGGCGAGAAACAGCGCCTTGATCCCTAACGCCAGCACGATGTTCTGCTTGAGGATTGCGGCGGTCTGTTGGGACAGGCGAATGAAGGCTGGGATCTTGCGTAGGTCGTCATCCATCAAGGCCACATCGGCAGTTTCGATGGCAGTGTCTGTGCCTGCGGCGGCCATGGCGAAACCGATTTCAGACTTCGCCAGCGCCGGCGCATCGTTGATGCCATCGCCAACCATTCCTACAACGTAGCCACGCGCCTGCAATGCCTCAATGGCCTGCAATTTGTCGACTGGCAGGAGGTTGCCGCGTGCCTCGTCGATGCCTACCTGCAGGGCAATGGCTTCTGCGGTGTGCGGGTTATCGCCAGTCAGCATTGTGGTTTGCACGCCAAGCGCGTGAAGCTCATCGATTGCCTGGCGGCTGGAGTCTTTGACGGTATCCGCTACGGCGAACAGGGCAACTGCACGCTGTGGATTGCACAGCACCACCACGGTTTTGCCTTGACGTTCGAGACGTTCGAGTGTCGCTTCCAGCTCGGCTGAGCAAAGGCCAAGTTCTTCCACCAAACGATGGTTACCCAGGTGGCAATCTATGCCTTCGATGGTGCCTCGCACACCACGACCCAACAGCGCTTCGAATCCCTCTACGGCAGCAAACGTCAGGCCATTCTCAGTGGCATGCTTGGCTATCGCCTGCGAAACAGGATGGTCAGAACGGCTGGCGAGACTGGCGGCATGGGCGCGGTAGCGCTCTGAGTTCGGTTCAACCAGCGGCATGTAGTCGGTCTGTACCGGCTTGCCATGGGTAATAGTTCCGGTCTTGTCGAGTGCCAGAAAGCCAAGCTTGCCGCCTATTTCCAGATAGACACCGCCTTTGACCAAGATGCCTTTACGCGCCGCCGCTGCCAGGCCACTGACAATGGTGACAGGCGTGGAGATGACCAAGGCGCAAGGGCAAGCGACAACCAGCAGCACCAGGGCGCGATAGATCCAGTCGTACCACGGTTCAGCCATAAACAACGGTGGCACGATGGCGACAGTCAGGGCGAGAAGGAATACGACGGGGGTGTATACCTTGGCGAACTGATCGACAAAACGTTGGGTTGGCGCACGTGAACCCTGCGCCTCTTCGACGGCGTGAATGATGCGGGCCAGCGTGGTGTTAGCAGCTACGGCCACGACCCGGTACTCCAGCGAGCCGGCCTCATTGATGGTTCCAGCAAAAACTGGGTCGCCAGTGGTTTTCTCTACGGGCAGGCTCTCCCCTGTGATCGGTGCCTGGTTGATGGTGGAGTTGCCGGAAGTCACCTCGCCATCGAGGCCAATCCGCTCGCCGGGTCGAACCCTGACCAAGGCGCCTAAGGCGATGGTTTTAACCTCAACCTCAAGCCATGAGCCGTCGGCCTGCTGCACCGTGGCGCGCTCTGGGGTCAGATCCATCAAGCCACGGATGGCATTGCGCGCCCGATCCAGCGACTTTGCCTCGATCAGCTCGGCGACAGAAAAGAGGAACATGACCATGGCGGCTTCCGGCCACTGCCCTAGCAGCACCGCACCGGTAACCGCGATGCTCATCAGCGCATTGATGTTCAGGTTACGATTTTTCAGGGCGATCCAGCCCTTCTTATAAGTCGTCAGGCCGCACAGCAGAATGGCCAGCAATGCCACGCCGGCCACAACCCACTCAGGAGCAAGCTCGGCAAAGTGCAGCACTTCAGCCAATACGGCAGCCACACCTGATAGCGCCAAAGGCCACCAAGCCTTCTTGCGCGGCGCTGCTGGCGCTTCATCGTTTACTGTTGCTGAACCCTCAACCACTGGCGTGAAACCAAGGTTGCGAATGGCGGCCAGTGCTGCTGGCAATGCTTCTGCTGTGTGGCTAAACGTCAGTACGCGCTGAAGCAGACTGAACTCTAACGCGCTTATGCCAGGTAGTGAGGAGAGCTTGTCGCGGATCAGCTTTTCTTCCGTCGGACAGTCCATCTGTTCGATTTTGATGCGGGCTTGCCCTTCAGCACAGAGCGGTTCTGCTTGCATACCCAGGGACGAGATCGCCGCTTCAATCGGCGCGGTCGACGGCAAGCTGTGCCATACCCCAAGAACGCGATTGATCAGATTGAAATCGAGCTTGTCTACGCCAGCCAGCTTGCTCAGTTTGTCCTGAATCAGTGTCTGTTCGGTGGGGCAGTCCATTTGCTCAATACGCAAGCTGCTGAGCCTGGAGCCGGCTAGCAGACTTACCGCTGTGGCGCCGGTGGTGGAACACTTACTTGCTTCGTTAGAGTCACAGCAGACATCCTTTGCAACCTCTTTAGGTTTTTGTTCGTCACCGCAGCAGCCAGCCATGGGGGTATCCTCGTTGATCAGTTGGGTAGAGTGAACACCCTGAAGCCACTACAGGGTCAAGCGTTTGTCGAAGAGGTATTTCATGAAAATTGGAGAGCTGGCCAAGCTTGCCGATTGCCAGGTTGAAACGGTTCGTTATTACGAGCGCGAGGGGCTGTTGCCGGCTCCGGCTCGCAGCGAGGGCAACTATCGCCTGTACAGCAGTGAGCACCTTGAGCGGCTTACGTTCATTCGCAACTGCCGAACGCTGGACATGACCCTGGACGAGATCAGAAGCCTGCTGGCGCTGATGGATCGGCCAGAGGAAAGCTGTGAGGGTGTAAATAGCTTAGTGGATGAGCACATTGAGCATGTGCAAGCACGCGTGACCAGCCTGTTGGCGCTGCAACAACAGCTGGTTGAGTTGCGCCACCGCTGTGCCACTAAGCGGGGGGTAAATGAGTGTGGAATTCTTCAGCGCCTGAACACCACCGGCGGAGTCAGTGCGCTTGCGGATGATGGCCGCACCCATGTTAGGAAAAGCCACAGTCATTGACCATCGCCGCAAAAGAGCGCGCAACGTATTTAGAAACCCCGGCGTGATTCACGTTGTAGTTGCCAACCCCGGCCTTAATGGCAGCTTCGTCAGCAAGATGAACCACCCAGTTCGATAGTTGCTGTGCTCCGCCGGTCGCAACGCCAAGCGAGTCGACCGGTGCCTGTGCCTGTGCCTGTGCAGGACGCATGTTGTAACACAAAGCCAATCGACAGCTGCTGCGGGCCCGCTAACGTACCCTCCCCATTTCAGGAAAAGGGCGAATAAATACCGATGAAAAGCCAGATAGCCCCCTCCGCTAACCCCTGGGGTTTGCTGCTCGCCGTGTGGCTGCTGGCAGTGGCCGCGACCCTAGCCGCCTTGTTTATCGGTGAGGTCATGGGCAAAACCCCATGCGTGCTGTGCTGGTTCCAGCGCATCTTCATGTTTCCTTTGGCGGTAATGCTGACCATCGCCTGTTACCGCGCCGACTTCGCCGTTTGGCTGTACGCCTTGCCCCTGGCCGTTATCGGTTGGGCAATCGCCCTGTATCACTGCCTGCTGTTCATGGGCGTGATTGCGGAAAGTCTCAAGCCGTGCAGCGCCGGAACCTCCTGTTCCGGGGCCGACATGCTGATCTTTGGTAGCGTGCCGCTGCCGCTGCTTTCCCTGGCGGCTTTCACCGCCATCGTCTTGCTTCTTGCCCTGATTCGCCGGAGAACCCTCGTATGAATAAACGTGCCATTGTCCTGACCATCAGCGCTGTAACCATTGCCGGCTTTATCGCTGCGACAGTGCTCTATCAGCGTTATTCAGCACCTCAGGAGACTCAGGTAGTCACCCAAGCGAGCAGTTCATTGGTGCGTTTCCACTCGCCAACCCTCGGCCCAATCAACGCACCGGTGACCATCGTCGAGTTCTTCGATCCTTCATGCGAAAGCTGCCGGGCGTTCTTCCCCTACGTAAAGCAAATCATGGCGCAGTACCCGCAGGACGTGCGTCTGGTCGTGCGCTATGTGCTGTTCCACAAAGGTTCGGAAGAGGCCGTGCGCCTGCTGGAGACGGCGCGCATGCAGGAGCTGTACGAGCCGGTGCTCGCAGCCGTGCTGGAGGCCCAGCCGCTGTGGCATGACGACGCGCAAGCGCAGCAAGCCTGGGAAGCCGCCGCAGCAGTTGGCCTGGATGTCGAGAAGGCTCGGGCCACGATGAATTCGCCGACTATCGACGAGATACTGGCCAAAGATGCCGCGGACGTGAAGAAACTCGGGATTCAAGGTACGCCCACCTTCTTCGTCAACGGCACGCTGCTGACGAATTTCGGCCCGGAGCCGCTGCTGGAATTGGTGCAGAGCGAACTGCAAAAGGCGCGCTAAACATAGCCACCGGTGCAAAAACCATGGCTGCTTAGTCGGGAGTTTTTATGCGAGCACTGGAAAACAGGATACCTCCGCCAATTGTGACTGCTCTGTTTGGGCTGCTGATGTGGCTGGCCGCCCGTTATACGCTGAGTCTCGACTTGGCGAACTCGGTGCGGCTGCTGCTGGCGCTGCTCGTGCTGGCCATTGGCGTTTTTTGCAGTGTGGCCGGCGTCCTGGCTTTTCGACAGGCGCAAACCACCGTCAATCCGCTGAAGCCTGAAAGCGCATCGACGCTGGTCCACTCGGGTATCTATCAATACTCACGCAACCCAATGTACCTCGGCTTTGCCCTATTGCTGCTGGCCTGGGCCTGTTACCTGGCCTCACCCTTTGCATTGCTAGGAGTGCTGGGGTTTGTTCTGTATATGAATCGCTTCCAAATCAGCCCTGAGGAACGCGCCCTGGCAACCCTATTCGGCAGCGAGTACCAGGCTTATCAAACCCAGGTGCGCCGCTGGCTCTAACGTTGGTTTGTTCACCGTTTAGAGCCACCACCTGGAAGCCAGCAGTCTTCCAAGGCAATAGTTCGTGGCAACTGTCTAGTGGTTGAATGCCCGCTTATGCCCGGTTTCTGCGCTTCGCCAACCACCGCTGCGGGTCGACTGCGGCCCCTAGTGACTGGCAGCAATCGGCCGAGGTTGTGTCAATACGTTTACGAGCAGGTTTGAGGGTCTAAATCGGAACAAAAATCGCCATCCTACGCAAATTTCAAGTCTGCTGGACCAACCAAACACTGGCAGATTTTAACTAGCAACGCAGACTTCACAACGGAGCCTGCGTTTTTACACAGCCTGGGCCAGAAGCAGACACTGGGATATGGCTACGAAATTAATGTTGATTCAGATCGGCAATACGCAGGGCCAATACACTGCCCTTCACTACAGCACCCGTGCATTCCGCCCCTTAGTACACGGGTGTGCCGTAGCTTGAGGACTGGTTAGATTGGCCAAGGCTGAGCCGCGACTTGCTCAGTGCTAAGAGAATCCCGGTTACACAGATTCATGCACACCCCCACCTTACCGTCGCCGAACTTCTGACCATCCATGAATACTTGTTGTCTTATGGCACGGCAGTCACCCGCAGCAGCTTGCTGTAACGAGTGGCTTTTCAAGAGTCACCTCGTAATCCAGCTACTGCTGTTTTCACAGTGCTGCCTTGCCGAATTGAGATCGTCCAGGGCGGGCCTCAATGAGCAGTCGTTGCGCAGCCGCTGTGTGTGTGTGTGCTGCCGTACCGACAACCCACGCAGACCCCGCGCAGGCTGAAGTTTGATTAGAGACTGCACAGTGCAGTCCGACCTCTAAGGAGAACTGCTATGAAAACAGTTATCACGCTCATGCTTGCGCTACTGTCGCCTGTCAACGCTTGGGCACAAATCTCGAACAGCCCGATCCCCGACTTCACTGCGACCGCGCTGACGGGAGAAAAAGTCAGCGCCGGCCAGTTAATTGGCCAGCCGACGATCCTGATCGTCACGCCGAGCACGGATGCCGCCAAGCACACCCGCCTGTGGGCCGAAGCCTTGCGTAAGAACGTTGACCAGAGCTCGGTGCGGATCCGCGACG
>JBBKVZ010000022.1:0-6321 GCA_037968715.1 Pseudomonas sp. | reverse complement strand
AGCCAAGGCCCGGCGACGAGGCCACGCTGCAACGTCTCGGCGTAGTGGCAGAGCCGGTATATGGCGGCCAATTGCAAGACATGGCCGTACCCGGCATCCCGCCCGAAGGCAAGCTGCGGGTCGACTACCAAACCCGACAGGTGCAATTTGCAGACGGCACCACACTGCAGCTTCGTCAGCCAAGCCTGAACATTTCCCAACTCGGCTACGGTCCGCTGCATGCAGACGTGAAAATGTCGGCACGCGTGGCGCCACCGATGATCGGCCTGGGTTTGCTTGAAGCCATCAGCGAGGCGACCTTACTCAGCCACGCGGACCCCGAAGACCGCGACGGCGATGGCATTTCCGGGCGAACCAATTGGGTCTGGGACGACGCACTAGAGAAAACCGTATTGGGACGTTTTGGCTGGAAAGCCGGGCAACCGAGTCTCAATCAGCAAAATGCGCACGCCTTTGCCGGTGACATGGGGCTGACCAGCCACTTATTGGCCGACGATTGCAGCCCCAGCCAAAGCGCTTGCCGCATGGCCGTAAATGGCGGCGCACCAGAGGTCAGCGAACACATTCTCGGTCTGGTGTTATTTTACAGCCGCAATCTCGGCGTACCGGCACGGCGCAAAGTCAATGATCCGCAGGTTCTGGCCGGCAAAGCCTTGTTCCAGCAAGCGAGCTGCCATCGCTGCCATACACCCAGCATGACCACGGCAGCCGATGCCGCCGAACCGGAACTGGCCAATCAACTAATTCGCCCGTATAGCGACCTGTTATTGCATGACATGGGCGAGGGTTTGGCTGACAATCGGGCCGAGTTTCAGGCCAGCGGCCGCGAGTGGCGCACCCCGCCACTGTGGGGCATTGGCCTGACGGAAGTAGTTAACGGTCATACTCAGTTCTTGCATGACGGCCGCGCCCGCAATCTGCTCGAAGCGATTGCCTGGCACGGCGGCGAAGCCGAAGCGGCCAAGCAAGCCGTACTGCAGTTTGACCACAAGCAACGCACGGCCCTACTGGCCTTTTTACAGTCACTTTAGGGATAAACCCTGCCACGGAGCCCGCCATTTTGCGCCAGCCCATTACCGCCGTTTTTTTAGCCCTAACCCTTAGCGCCTGCTCACCGAGTGATCCGCTGCAACACACCAGCAGCGCCTTAGCCAGTGGCGTACTACTGCCCGCCTATAACCACTGGTTGAGCGCCAACCAGCAATTGGCTAGCGGCAGCCAGACGTTCTGCGCGTCCACCACCGACTTAGCCGCCATGCGCCAGACTTGGCGCAATGCGCAAGCGGCTTGGAGCGCCTTGCAGCCAATGCTGGTCGGGCCGCTGAGCGAAGGTAACCGTGCCTGGCAGGTGCAATTCTGGCCCGACAAGCGAAACCTGGTCGCCCGCCAAGTGCAGGCCCTGCTGGACAAGAACCCGAACCTGACAGCGGCAGATTTGGACCAAGCCAGCGTGGTACTACAAGGCCTCACCGCCAGTGAGTACGTGCTGTTTGATGCCAGCATCGACCTCAGCCAAGCTGAGCAAAAAGCCCGCTACTGCCCACTGCTAGCCGCCATTGGCATGCACCAGCAAGCGCTGGCCAGCGACATGCTCAGCCAATGGCAGAGCGCCGACGGCATGCTCGTGCAATTGCAGAGCTTCCCGAATACCCGCTACGCCGACAGTAAAGAAGCCATCACCGACGTGCTGCGCACCCAAGTACTCGGCCTGGAGGGCATCAAGAAGCGCCTCGGCACGCCACTGGGCCGGCAAAGCAAAGGTCAGCCACAGCCGTTTCAGGCCGAAGGCTGGCGCAGCAATGCCAGCCTGGGCAACCTTAGCGCCAGCCTGAATGCGGCTGAGCACGTCTGGCTAGGCAGCCAAGCGGATGGTTTGCGCAGCCTGCTGGACAGCTCGCAAAGTGAGTTGGCCAGCCAAATCGACAGCGCCTATCAAGACAGCCGTCAGCAATTAGCCGCTCAGCAGCAACCTCTTGGTCTGTTATTGGCCGATGACGCCGGCCGCCAACAATTGCGGGCCCTGTATGACAGCCTAAGCACCCTGCACCGCTTACATGAAACTGATCTGGCCAAAGCCTTAGGCATTCAGCTGGGCTTTAACGCCAACGATGGCGACTGAGGTCATTTGCGTATGAACCGGCGAAACTTCCTCGGGCTGGCCGGACTGGGCCTAGGTACACTGGCAACCGCCGCCGCCTTCAGTGGCTGGACCCTAAGCCAGCATGGCTCACAGCCTTTATTGCTGTCGGCGCGCAACGATGCCGACGGCGGGCACTTGGCGGTCGGCTATCGACTCGACGGCAGCCATGCTTTCAGCACCCGAGTCAGCGAGCGCTGTCACGATGTAGTGGCGCATCCGCACTTGCCGCTGGCGTTATTTGTCGGGCGCCGACCTAGCACCCAGAGTTACTTAATCGACTGCCGCAATGGTCGCCTGCTGCAAACCCTGCATTCACCGGCTGACCGGCACTTCTATGGCCATGCGGTGTTTCATCACAGCGGCAACTGGCTGTACAGCACCGAAAACGACACCCGCGACCCTGGCCGCGGGGTGCTCGGTGTGTATCGCTTAGTAAACGGCCAACTGCAACGCAGCAACGAACTGTCTACCCATGGTATCGGCCCACATCAACTGCGCTGGCTGCCCGACGGGGAAACGCTGGTGGTGGCCAACGGCGGCATCCGCACCGAAGCCGATAGTCGCGAGGCGCTCAACCTTGATGCCATGGACTCAAGCTTGGTGTTGATGCATCGCGATGGCCGCTTACTGAGCAAAGAGCGCTTGCCCAACCAGCAAATGAACAGCATTCGCCATCTTGCTGTCGCGGCCGACGGCACTGTAGTCAGCGGCCAACAATACCAAGGCAACCCCGCCGACAGCGCGGCGATGCTCGCGATCAAACGACCGGGGCAAGCGTTGCAAGCCTTCCCGCTTGGCGATGCACAACGCCAAGCCATGCAGCAATACTGTGCAAGCCTGGCGATCAACAACGACTTGCGTTTACTGGCACTCACCGCTCCGCGGGGTAACCGGCTGTTTATTTGGGACTTGGACACTGCAGCCGTACGCTTGGACGTGGCACTCGCCGATTGCGCCGGCGTCGGCGCGGTGCCCGAGGGTTTTGTGGTCAGCTCCGGCACGGGGCGCTGTCGCCTCTATGACTGTCGCCAGGAACAGATAACTGCTCACGCCCTGCAGCTACCCGCTGGGCTTTGGGACAACCACTTAAACCTCGCTTAAATAAATTAATGTCTTCTCAAGTTAGCTTTTCCTAAGCCGACCTATACTGACAACAGCCTGAGCGCCCGCGCAGCAACGCGCGCCATCAGCTGACCGTGTTGGTATAAATGAGAGGCTACAACCATGTTCCTAAAACACTCCCTGCGCGCACAACTGCTAACCCTCCTGGGCGGCAGCATGGTGCTGCTACTCGTCATCGCTTTGTCCTGCTTTAACTCTCTAGCCAACAGCCTGCGCGCCTACCAAGGCCTGCTGCACGGTCCGCTGGAAGCCTTAATGCTCGCCGATGAGAGCAACCTCGAATTTAAAATCCAGGTGCAAGAATGGAAAAACCTGCTCCTGCGCGGACAAGACAGCGCAGCGGCCAGCAAGTATTGGAACGCATTTGAGAGTCGCGAGAGCAAAGTTCAGGAGTTGCTTGGCAAGCTGATCCAAGACCTAAACTTTGACCCGGCACTAAAAACTCAAGTCGAACGCCTGCGTAATGAACATCTATCTATGGGTACGGCTTACCGCAAAGGGCGCGATGCTTTTATCGCGGCCAATAACGACGCCAAAGCAGGTGATAGCGCGGTAGCCGGCATTGATCGCGCCACTAGCGATCAACTAACCGCCCTCAGCGAGCAACTGCAAAAGCTCAGCATTGACCAGTCGAAAGCCATCAACAGCTCCGCTGACAACACCATATTGTACGGCACAGTGATCATGCTGATTTCCGTAGCCGTTATCTGCTTGGTTAGCCTGACCCTGCTCAACAGCGTATTACTAGCACCGATCAACCGTTTAGTGGCACATCTTGAACAACTCAGTCGCGGCAAAATTGGTCAGCCGTTGCACAACGAACGCGAGGATGAAATCGGCCGCCTCACTGACGCCACCAACACCCTGCGCGACTTCCTCGCCGAAGCCAGCCGCGAACTGCGCCACGGCACCGAAGAACTGGACAGCGCCAGCGGCAATTTGAACGACATTTCCAACCTAATGACCCACGGCGTACGCGAACAGTTCAACCGTACCGATCAAGTGGCTACCGCCATGCAAGAGATGTCCGCCACGGCCCAAGAAGTTGCCCGGCATGCAGTGGAAGCTGCGCGCGCCGCCGATGATGCAGACAGCTCCGCTCGCCAGAGCGACAGCGTGATGCAGTCAACGATTAGCACTATCACCAGCATCCGCACCGAAATTGCCAGCACCGCCGAAGTAATCCGCACCCTCGAAGAGGACAGCGGGCGCATCGGCAAAGTACTCGAAGTGATTCGCGGGATTGCCGAACAAACCAACCTGCTGGCCCTTAACGCTGCCATTGAGGCCGCCCGCGCTGGCGATGCCGGCCGTGGCTTCGCGGTGGTGGCCGATGAGGTACGTAATTTGGCGAAGAAAACCGCCGACTCCACCGCCGAAATCAACCAGATTATTAGCACCGTACAAACCGGCGCTATTAACGCGGTACGGGCGATTGAAAGCGGACAAAACCGCAGTGAAGAAGGTGTTGAGCAAGTCACCAAAGCTGGCGCCATGTTGCAACGCATCACTGGCGCCGTTGAAGCCATTCGCGACATGAACCGGCAAATAGCCACTGCCGCAGAAGAACAAACCGCAGTGGCTGAGGATATCTCGCAAAACCTCACCGAAATCACCTCAATTGCCAACGCCAACCAAACCAACGTCGACCGCACTCAGGCAGCCAGCAACACGCTGGCCGAACTGTCCAACCAGCTGGGTAAAGTCAGTCAGCGCCTGCAGCCCTAAGTCACCGGCTCACCCGCCCTTACGGCGTGGTGAGCGGCCTATTAAACGGCCACATCTGCGCCTAACGCTTACGTGCTTAGTGCGCCAGCAGAGCATTTCCCACGCTTATTCGATACCGCCAACTTTAATAGCACCCGCTAACGCTAGGTCGACCTAGACGCAATTTCCTCAGCAAAAAACATCTTGGCAATCATTTGCATAGCGGCTGCTTTGACGCCTCCCATACCGGAGCGTTAAGGTGCCAGCCTGCCTGTTGCATCCATATAATTACCCCAAAGGATTTGGACTATGTTGCGCCGTCGTCTGCTGATTATGCTGAGTGTGGTAACCGTTGTGGTGCTCGCCCTCGCCGCTGCAAAATTCATCTCTGTTTATCAGCAAATCCAGCAATTTAGCGCACCGAAACCACCTATCGCGGTCAGTGCGACAGCGGCCCGTGAGCAGGTGTGGCAAAGCGAGCTGCCCGCAATTGGCAGCCTGAAGGCTTTTCAGGGCGTCGATTTAACGGTTGAAACAGCGGGCACGGTCAAAGACGTACAGTTTCGTTCCGGTGAAAAAGTCAGCCTCAATCAATCGCTCATTCAACTCGACAGCGCCGTTGAGCAGGCCAGCCTCGCCACCGAACAAGCAGAATTAGCCCTAGCCAAAGTGGAATATGAGCGCGGCAAAAGTCTGCTGACGCGGCAGGCCCTGTCGAAAAGTGAGTTCGACCGCTTAACTGCCAAGCTGCAAAAGTCGATGACGCGGGTAACCCAACTGCAAGCCTTGCTAGATCGCAAACACATCACCGCACCGTTCGCCGGCACCATCGGCATTCGTAAAATTGATGTTGGCGACTTCGTAACCTCGGGCACCACGGTTGCAACCCTGCAAGATCTGTCCAAACTATTTGTCGACTTTTATTTGCCCGAACAATACGTGCCGCAATTGGCCCTGGGACAAAAAGTCCGTATCAGTGTTGCAGCCTATCCAGAGCAAGTGTTTATCGGTGAGATCAATGCGCTTAACCCCAAGGTCGAAGTCAGCACCCGCAACATACAGGTGCGCGCGCAACTGGCTAACCCCGACAGCAAGCTGCTGCCCGGGATGTTCGCCAGCCTGCAGGTACTGTTGAGCGAGCAAGCGCAAAAAGTAGTGGTTCCAGAAACAGCCGTGACCTTCACTCTGTATGGCAACAGCCTGTATGTGCTGGGCAAAAAAGACCTGCCGGCACCTAGCAATCCCTGCGTCAGTAGCGCCGGTGAGGTGCTGTGCTGGCTGGGCCTGGCCAAACCACCGGCAGAGCAAACGGAGCAACAGGCGCTTGTGGTTGAGCGACGTTATGTGAGCAC
>JBBKVZ010000021.1:0-3535 GCA_037968715.1 Pseudomonas sp. | reverse complement strand
TCAACGCCAAGCGTGACAACTTTTTACGCAGTGACCTTCTTGCCACTATAGGCCCAGTGCGCCACTTCTCCCCCGCAGCAATCATTGAGCAAGTTATCGAAACTGTCTCGGCATGGCCTAGGTTTGCATCCGCAGCGGGCGTGCCAGAAAACACCGCCATCGAAATCGCTAAGTCTCACAGGCTGCATATTTAGCACCGGCGCCACAGATATGCAGCGGCCGCGGTTCTACTCCTGGGTTAGAGACTGTTCGTCGCTGCTCACACGGGCATAGAAACGCTTGCCAACAACCGAAATTTTAAACGCCACGCAAGAAATTCGCTCCGCCGAGATGGCACAGTAAGTTTCTAGTTATGCATTCAATTCGCAGGCTGGAGCGCTCGGCAGACAACAATCAGCACCTTGCCAATAATGCAGAGAGTCAAAGTGGCCTATCAATATCATTCGAAAAACATCGCCGAATACGTACTAGAAACAGTAGAGCAGCAAGAGCTACTTACCCGATTAGGCTGTCATACGTTGCAGGGTTACTTACTTGGTAAGCCTATGCCTGCAGAACTTTTAGTCAAAAGTCTCACAGCATCACGACACCTATAGCGAAAGGCTTACAAGCAGCAACGACGCTTGGCTCTGTTGCTACCCTGCCGCCATCGCTAATCTAACTGCATCCACTGAGACGCCGGATGCGCTCAGGAGATTGGATGATCGCCATGGCCAGGACGGCTACTGACAGGATGTTGGAATGGTTAGGAAACAACCCGCCTCGGCGGGTTTTTTGTTGCCCGCAGAAAAGTCGTGCAGACCTAAGCCGAGTTTGGGCGCACGTAGGCGCCGGCATAGCCGCGATCTGGATCACCATACAACTGCATCAGATAGCTCTGCTCACTGGCCCACTTCATCCAGGCTTTGAGCGCAGGAGCGGTGCCATTCAAAACGCCCACCTTAGTCAGGCCTAGCCGAGGCTCACGGCGTGTGTAGATGATCGGCATATTAAGCATGGCCGACGCCTCTGGCAGCTCCGGCACAAAGCGGTCCATGGCATCTTTAAACGGGTAACCGCCTATGTCGATGGTCGGTAAGCCCTTGATGACCGCAATAGCTGCATCAATTTTGTTGATCATCTGTTGCTGGGAAATCCGCTGAAACTGCGCACGCGTAGCAACTCGTGATTGGCGAACCTCAACCGGCTCAACGCCCGGGCAAAGGCCTTGATAGGCATGATTCAAGCAGTGATCAGACGCGGCAATAATGCTCAGCGGTTTGTTCTGGGCAATCTGCAAAAGCGTACACACTTGGCCCAAACTTGAGCCCTGCCAATAGCGCTCGGCCGGTAAACCGTAGCCAGGGTCGCCGGGCTTGTGGTGGTCGGCAACCGCGTGCCGCTCGCAACGCAAAGCTGGCACTGAGCACTCAACCCACACCACAGGTTGCGTCCAGTCGATAGCGCCGCTCAATGCATCGGCTACATAGGCATTGCCACTGACCACACGCCGCCCGTTAAGTCTGGCGTGCACGAAGTGACGCTTTTCGCCGGACAATAACGTCTCGATGGTGTGCATCTCTGGGTCAAGTGCACCGAGGATGAATTGCATGCGTTTATCTCAATGGGTCGGCGGCTGGAGGCGCAGTTAAATGATTATTCATTATCCGTTATGAACCATCATTTAGGTGAGCCGTGTTTTCCTAGCCCCGTCTCCCCTGCCCCGCACTGAACGATCTTTAGTTAGGCATTTACAAAGCCGCTAAAGAACACGTTTTAACTTAAAGCGGCGGCGTGTTGGCAGGAAAGAACACGCTAAACATCGTTCCCTCACGCCCACTGCTCACGCTGACATGACCACCATGGGCTTGCATGATTGAGCGAACAATCGCCAAGCCTAAGCCGCCTGAGTCACCTGGCTGATTTCGCGAGGGATCGCAGCGATAAAATCGTTCGAACACGTTCGGCAAGTGCTCTGCGCCAATCGGCTCGCCGGCGTTATGCACACTAACCTCAAGCCACGCGCTGCTGAGTACGCTGCTGATGGTGACCGAAGTGCCGGGCGTCGCGTAACGCAAGGCATTCGCCAGCAAGTTGGCCAGCGCTCGGCGCACCAGTTGTGGGTCAGCGTTGAGCGGGCCACTGCTCCGATTGACCAGTTGAATATCGCGTTCTTGCCCGGTGCCCTCAAAGTAATCACACAACTGTGCAACCAGTGCTTGCAGGTCGATGGACTCGCGCATGATCGATGCTTTCGGTTGTTCGGTGCGGGCCAGGAACAACATGCTGTCGATCATCCGCGCCAAGCGCTCGTACTCCTCCTGATTGGAGACCAGCAGATTCTGATACTCCTCACTTGAGCGACTGCGTCCAAGTGCTTGCTGGGTTTGCCCCATCAAGTTACCCAACGGCGTGCGCATCTCATGGGCAAGGTCTTCGGAGAAGCGAGAAAGCTGTGCGAAGCCGTTTTCTAGGCGCGCAAGCATGTGGTTTAGGGCATGACTGAGCGCCCTTAGCTCGCTCACTTCTTTGAACTCAGCCAAACGCAAGTGCAGGTGCTGCACGTCAATAGTGGCTGCACGCATCGCCAGTTGACGGACCGGACGTAAGCCGCGCTGACTGACCAGCCAACCCAGTAAAAACGCCAATACAGCGCCGAGGGACATGGCCATCCAGAGTTTCAAGCGATATGCGCTAAGCATCTGCTCACGCTCACTGCCCAGCTTGCCGGCAATCAGCGTAAGGCGCCGCCCATCACTCGTTACGTCGAGCCAGGCTAGCCGCAACGACGCATTATCCGCGCTGTCGCCAAGCCTTGGCGCAGGCGCTGCCGGTAAACGGGGTAATGGCAGGGAAAGCGGGTTGATATCGATCAGCAGCTGCTCAGTGTTATCGATAATCCACAACAGGCTGTCGCGGTTGCCCAGCATGTTTTCGTAAAGCTTGGGTCGACTACGTAACGCATCGATACTGTCACTGTCATCGATAAGTGCCTGCATACGCTGCAACCGACCGAGCAGTGCTTGGTCATCTCGCCAGGCTATTTCACGCTGCAGTGATTGATACAGGTAAAAACCGCTAGCCCCCAACAGCAACATACTGACCAGGGCGAACATCACAGCTAAGCGTAGGCTCAAGGTGCGCGGCAAAAGCATCACTGTTGTGCCTCCAGCATGTAGCCCATACCACGCACGGTATGGATCAGCTTGAGCAGATAAGGGTCATCCACTTTGGCCCGCAAACGACGGATAGCAACGTCCACCACGTTGGTGTCGCTATCAAAATTCATCTGCCAAACATGCGATGCGATCAGCGCACGCGAGAGGACTTCGCCTTGCCGACTCAGCAACAGATGCAGCAGCGCGAACTCCTTGTTGGTTAAGCTCAAACGCTCGCCGTTACGGATGACCTTGCGCTTGAGCAGGTCTAAGTGCAGATCGGCGACCAGAAACTGCTCGACCTCGCGAGGCGGCCCGCGACGCAACAGCGTGCGGACGCGAGCGAGCAATTCAGCATAGGAGAAGGGCTTTACTAAGTAATCATCAGCACCAAGCTC
>JBBKVZ010000020.1:0-8190 GCA_037968715.1 Pseudomonas sp. | reverse complement strand
CTCCAACGCCCGTAGCGCTGATACCAACCCTGCGCGCGCAGCAATTGTGCAGGGCTTACCGGAAACCAGCGGCGACCTTGGAAACGATTGAGCGAGCGGCCCAGCCACCAGTTGATGCTAGAGCCCAGCGTATTACCACTAATGGCCGCCAGTAGCAGCCCTATTACACTGTAATTATCAGACAGTAATAACGCTACCAAGCCAGCTTCCGATTGCATGGGTAACAAGGTGGCCGCCAGCAAAGCCAAAACAAACAGGCCGATATAGGCCATCAGGGCTTATACCCACTCATGTGGTTTTCCAGCCGCTGACGATAATTGCCATGCCGAGTAAGCTAATAGCCGCACCCAACCAGTCCAACGACGACAGTTTTATGCCATCCACCAAGCGCAGCCACAATAGCGCACTGGCCACATATACCCCGCCGTACGCTGCATAGACCCGGCCACTGGCCGCAGGATGCAGGGTCAGCAGCCAAACAAACAATGCCAAGCTCAAGGCTGCGGGCAGTAAAACCCAGACAGATGCGTCTTTGCGCAGCCATAAGTACGGTAAATAGCAGCCGACTATTTCAGCCAGTGCGGTAGCAAAGAACAGCCCCAGAGTTTTAACCAGCATGGCGCCTCACGGCAGTTTGAATGAGTAAGACCGACCTAACAGGTCGGACGCAATTCGCTACGGGCCTGGCGCAGCACTTGCCAAGCCGAGGTCAACGCTAAGCTCGCCATAATGCCGGCAACCAGCAAATCTGGCCACGCACTTCCACTGCCCAGCACCCCAAGCGCCGCCAGTAATACCGCGACATTCCCTAGGGCGTCATTGCGCGTGCACAGCCATACGCTTCGCATGTTGCTGTCACCGTCGCGCCAAGCATACAAAAGTGCAGCCACTCCAAGGTTGGCCAAAAGGGCCAAACTACCAATTACGCCCATGGTAGCGGCTTCAGGCACACTGCCATTCCAGGCGTTCCATGCCGTCGCCACTAATACTCCAAGACCAAACAGTCCCATGCTCACGGCTTTAAACTGAGCAGCGCGCGCACGCCAAGTAAGACTCATACCCAGCACAAACAAACTAATGGCGTAGTTGCCGGCATCACCGAGAAAGTCCAGCGAATCGGCGAGTAACGCCACCGACCCCGCTTGCATGCCGCTGGTGATTTCAATCACAAACATCCCGGCATTAATGATCAACGCCAGCCATAGCACGCGCCGATAGGCCGGACTCAGATGCTTGGCGACAGGTTCGGTGTGACAGCAATGGGCACTCATAGGGTTCTCCAGAATTGATTTCAAACGTAGGCTAAAGCCTGTAGCCACTACAGGGTCAAGCACCATGAGTAAGGTCTATCGCATCGGTGAGTTGAGTCATGAGAGCGCCGTTAACGTGGAAACCATCCGCTATTACGAACGCATTGGCCTGCTGCAACAACCAGCCCGCAATACCTCCGGTTACCGCTGCTACCAAGCTGCGGATATTCGGCGGCTGAGCTTTATCCGCCGCGGCCGCGAACTGGGCTTTAGCATCGAGGAGTTAAAAACTTTACTGCAATTGGCCGACCACCCACAAAGCCCTTGTGCCCAAGCCGATCAGTTAGCACACGCGCATTTACAGCAAGTTGAAGCGCGCATTGCCGATTTGCAGCAAATGCGCAGCGTGTTGCAAAGCTTAGTTGGCTGCTCGTCAGCCAGCGCCGAACACTGTCGCTTGCTTGAAACCCTTGATCGGCGCAGTTGCTGCACAATAGCTGACCCGCCTTAGTGCCGTGCGGGCAAATAGGCGAGCATTAATATGCACATAGCGTGCATAATTTCGCCCAATCTTTTTGCCGTGCGCTGGCCACTTAGCACTGACCCGCTCAGGTAATTGCATAAAGTACCGCCGCGCGCGGCCGACAACGTTAGTCAAAGCACAACAGCAGGAGCATCAGATGCCCTTTAACCGCATTTCCATCCAGTGGAAAATCACTTTACTTGCCGGCTTGTGCTTGCTGGCAATCGTTACCCTGCTGGTTGGCGCCTCGCTGTATCAAGCGCAAAAAAACAGCGAAATGGTCAAACACGCCAGCAGTCAAATGCTTGAGGAGGCCGTCAAGCAGCGCCTGCAGGCACGGGCGCAGTCGCAAGCATTATTGGTACAGCAGCATTTCATGGCGGCTTACGAATACGGCAAAGGCTTTTCTCGGCAAGTGTTGTTTTTACGCGAGCAAGCCGAAAAACGCTTTATTGATGCCTTCGACTTACGTGAGGACCTGACCCGCCAGGCTCGTACTGCCCTTGAGGGTAACCCCAACCTGCTCGGTCTCTATGTGGTGTTTGAAGCCAATGCTTTAGACGGCAAGGATGAGTTGTTTGCCGCCCAATCGGACATTGGCAGCAATGACCAAGGCCGATTTGCACTCTATTGGTCACAGGCAACCCCCGGCAAACTTGAAGCCGAGGCCATGACCGAAGCTAACCTTGCCGATACCAGCAAAGGAGCCAGCGGTACTGCCTATAACGCTTGGTACACCTGCCCGCGCGACAGTGCAGCGCCTTGCGTGCTGGAGCCGTACTTCGATGAAGTGGCTGGTAAGCAGATATTGATGACCAGCATTGCCTTTCCGCTGCAATTGGATGGCAAAGTAGTTGGCGTTATGGGCGTTGATATCAGTCTGGACAGTCTGCAACAGCTCAGCAACGACGCCCATCAAGAGCTTTATAACGGCGCAGGTCAGGTCAGTATTATTAGCTCAGCTGGTTTGCTCGCGGGCCACAGTCAGGATGCAAGCCGACTGGGTAAACCCTTGGATAGCGCCTTCCCTGGGCAAGGTACGGAGCTCAAGGCTCTGGTAACACGTGGCCAAGTTGCCGCCATTGAGCATGCGGAGCACTTACAAGTCATCAGTCCGCTGTTACCCATTCCCAATGCAAAACCTTGGGCCGTAATGCTCGAAGTCGCCGATGAAGTATTGCTCACACCGGTACTCAAGCTGCAGCAGCAACTGGATATCCAACGCACCACCGATAGCAGCCTAGCGCTGGGCCTTGGCTTGTTGGCCGGGATTGTCGGTGTGTTGTTGATCTGGCTGACTGCCCGCGGTGTTACCCAGCCTATTCTTAGCGTGGCAGCCATGCTCAAGGGTATCGCCAGCGGTGAAGGCGATTTAACCCAACGTTTACGCTATGCCAAACCAGATGAGTTAGGCGAATTGGCTGGTTGGTTCAACCGCTTCCTCGACAAGTTGCAACCGATTATCGCCGAGGTTAAACAATCGGTCGTCGATGCGCGCCGTACAGCCGATCGTTCTTCGGCAATCGCCGACCAAACCAGCACGGGTATGCAGCAGCAATACCGCGAGATCGATCAAGTGGCGACAGCTTTTCATGAAATGAGTGCCACCGCGCAAGATGTCGCCCGCAGCGCCGCGCAAGCCGCCGAAGCCGCACGCGGTGCCGATCACGCCACCAGCGAAGGCTTGGCAGTAATCGACAACACCACGTTAATGATTGAGCAACTGGCCAGTGAAATGAACGTGGCCATGCAAGAAGTCGAAGGCTTGGCCAGTAGCAGCGAGCAAATTGGCTCAGTGCTTGAGGTTATCCGCTCGATTGCCGACCAAACTAACTTACTGGCCCTGAACGCCGCCATTGAAGCGGCCCGTGCAGGCGAAGCTGGTCGTGGTTTCGCGGTGGTGGCCGATGAAGTGCGCAACTTGGCCAAACGCACCCAAGACTCAGTGGAAGAAATCCGCCAAGTAATTGAAGCGTTGCAAGCCGGCACTCACGAGGTGGTCGGTTCCATGCACAGTAGTCATCGCCAAGCCCAAGGCAGTGTGGCCCAGGTTGAGGCGGCAGTTTTAGCCTTGCGCCGCATTGGCGATGCGGTGAGCGTGATTACCGACATGAACATGCAAATTGCCAGTGCCGCGGAGGAGCAAAGCTCAGTGGCCGATGAAATAAACCGCAACGTAACCTCGATCCGCGACGTAACAGAATCTATTTCGGGCCAGGCTCAAGAGTCTTCTGAAGTGAGCCAGGCGTTGAATCAACTGGCCAATCAACAGCAAAAGTTAATGGATCAGTTTCGCGTTTAATCAGCAGTCAGAGCATGGCCCTGCGCGGTATTTAGCGCGGGGCCATGTGCCCAATTAAGAGCGCCACATCCGCGCCAGAGTGCCATCGCGCTCAATAAAGTGGCGCTTTAAGCCGCCCGCAACATGCAGGCCAATCAGCGCCAAAGCAAACCAGGGCAAATCTCCATGCAGTTCTTCGGCAGTATCATGCAGCCATTCATTGGGCATGATTTTGGGTAAGGCAAACAGGCCATAAAACTCAAATGGCTTGGTGCTTGTACCCGATGCAACCAACAGATATCCCGATAGTGGTAAGCCAATCATCAACACGTACAAGCCAATATGCACGGCGCGCGCCAACTGATTAGCCCATTTCTGGGTGCCCAGCGCCTGCGGTTTTGGGTTGACTAAGGTCCACAGTAAGCGCAAACCAATCAGCACCAGCAACAGACTCCCCGTCGACTTGTGCAGGCTATACAACAATGGCTTCAACGCATTATCGCTGCCTAACTCGCCCATTAAAAAGCCACCGGCCAACATCCCGATAATCAGTAATGCCATTAGCCAATGCAGCGCCCGACTGACGCGGCCATAGGTGTCTGCAGTATTGCGCAACATACTCATCTCCATACTTGGTGTGGCTGCATCAAGGCAGTGACGACGATTATCGCGATGAGAGCTTAAAGCAAGCTTAACAACCGGCGAATATTGCCAGCCGTCTGCTGCTTCGCCTTAGCCGTAGTATTCAGCGCATGAAGTTACTTGGTCTGCAGCTACAGCTATTTATACTGGCGCCACCGCAGATGGAGATACGCATGAGCGCAATACACATCAAATACCCAGCCCTGACGCTCAAAGCCGGTAAGCGCGCGCTGCAGCGCATTCGCCAGCAGGGTCTAAAGCCTGCCGATGTAGGGATTTTACCGGGGGCTGCCGGAGGGCCAAAGGCGCTGGGCATTCAAGGTCTGGATTTAGCCCTGTTCGGCGATTGGCTGCCACGCGCGCCTCGCGAACGCGCCTTGATTGGTGCGTCCATCGGCTCTTGGCGCTTTGCCAGCGCCTGCTTACCGGATGCCGCCGCCGGTATTCGACGTTTGGGTGAGTTGTATACCGCGCAGCGTTTTGGCAAACGCACGAGCATGGCGCAAATCAGTGAGTATTGCCGGGTGATGCTCGACGACTTGCTCGACGGCCAAGAGCAAAGCCTGCTCAATAACGCCCACTATCGACTGAATATCATGCTGGTTAATAGCCATGGCATGCTGGCCGAAGATGGTCGCGCTACCCTAGGCTTGGGCTTATCGGCGGCCATTGGTAATAACTTGTTGGCCCGCTCGCGCCTGGCCAAGCACTTTGAACGTTTGGTGCTCCATGACCCGCGCCAAGCACCGCCATTGCAGACGCTGAATGACTTCCCTTCGCGCTTTGCCAGCCTAGATGCTGGTAACGTCAAACAAGCGCTGCTGGCCTCCGGTTCGATCCCCTTGGTAATGCAGGCGGTGCGTGATATTCCCGGCATTGGCCTGGGGGCTTATCGCGATGGTGGCCTACTGGATTACCATCTTGACTTGCCGTTCAATGGCGAGGACGTGGTGCTCTACCCGCACTTCACCGATCAAGTAATTCCCGGCTGGTTCGATAAAAACCTGCCATGGCGGCGTGCCGATGCCGGCCGTATGCAGGATGTGCTGCTACTGTCACCTTCGCGAGAATATTTGGCGCACCTGCCCCATGGCAAACTGCCCGACCGCACCGATTTTAAGCGTTATCTAGGCAATGACCTTGGCCGCGAGCGTTATTGGCGCCAAGCCATGAGTGCCAGCCAACGATTAGGCGATGAATTTCTGCAACTGGCCGACAATGGCCAACTTGCCGAGCGTTTAGTTGCGCTCTAATTTATTCAATCCATTGGCACCCTGTTGGTGCAGCCTGCTTGAGACATAGAACATGGCCCGTTTAACCCTGCAGTTCCCGGAAGATCAATACTGTTTTCGTACCCAGCTTACGGTGCGGGTTACCGACATCAATGCGGCTAACCACCTCGGTAACGACTCGATGATTTCGATGATTTCCGAGGCGCGCGCGCTGTTTTTCTTCGAGTTTGGCATTACCGAAACAGCCGACGACGGCATCGGCATTATTGTCACCGACCTCGCCACCACCTATAAAGCCGAAGCCCATGCTCGTGACCAACTGCTGTTTGAAGTAGGGGTGATGGACTTTAATGCTTACGGTGGAGACATCACTTTTCGCATCACGCGCCCCGCCGACGGCAGGCTGGTGGCCATGGCAAAATCGGGCTTTGTATTCTTTAACTATCAATCACTGTCCGTTATAGCCATGCCGACAGAGTTCCCCAGCAAATTCGCCAAAGTTAATTGGCTAAGCTAAGCATATCGCGCCCCATCTCAGAGCAGCACTCTCCTCCTCGCCCCCTTTTAGCCCGCAACTGGCGTATTAGCCCGTACTGAGCAGGCCATTTCTGGCGTTTAGAAAAGTTGGCGCAGCTTTTGCTATTACATATTTAAGGGCTACCAAAGGCGGTTACCCATAACGACGAAGGCGTCGCGACACTTCTGCTTAACGCAGATGGTGAAGCGCCGCCTTTTTTCGTTTGGCCTCAGTGATGGGGCGGTGGGCAGGCCGTGATCCGGCAGCTTACTTACAACTCTCTAAACCGACTGCGGCTCCGGCCACAGGGCTGTCCGTCATAAGCGGGCGGCCACCCCAGCGGATGTTATTTCGCGTGTCCACGACCACGCGCGGCAACATTCGGCTGGGTCCTTTTGAGCCAATGAGGTGTTCGATGAATACTAGTTTCTGGAAAGCCGGCCACGCGCCAACCCTGTTCGCAGCTTTTCTCTATTTCGATTTAAGTTTTATGGTTTGGTACATCCTTGGCCCCATGGGTGTACAGATCGCCGAAACCCTGCAGTTAACCACCCAGCAACGCAGCATGATGGTAGCCACGCCAATTTTGAGCGGCGCCCTACTACGCTTTGTGATGGGCATTTTAGCTGACCGTACATCACCGAAAACTGCTGGCCTGATTGGTCAGAGCATCGTCATTGCCGCACTCTTTTGCGCCTGGCAACTGGGCATTCACAGCTATGAGCAAGTCCTGCTGTTAGGTGTATTTCTTGGTTTTGCGGGTGCCTCTTTCGCCGTGTCGCTGCCATTGGCATCGCAATGGTATCCACCTGAGCACCAAGGTAAAGCCATGGGCATTGCCGGTGCTGGTAACTCAGGCACCGTATTCGCAGCCTTGTTTGCCCCTCTACTGGCCGTCGCTTATGGTTGGAACAATGTCTTCGGCCTAGCACTGATTCCACTGGTGCTGGTGCTGGCGATTTTTGCCGGAGTGGCCCGCAATGCGCCCAATCGTGCGCCAGTAAAATCCGCTAGCGACTACCTCAAAGCGCTTGGCGATCGTGATAGCTGGTGGTTCATGTTTTTCTACAGCGTGACCTTTGGTGGCTTCCTTGGTCTTGCTAGCACCCTGCCCGGTTACTTTCATGACCAGTATGGGTTTGATGCCATCACTGCCGGTTACTACACAGCGGCCTGTGTATTTGCTGGCAGCTTGATGCGACCTCTCGGTGGTGCATTGGCCGACCGCATTGGTGGTATTCGCAGCCTATTGGTGATGTACACCATTGCCTCGCTAAGCATCTTCGCGGTGGGTTTCAACCTGCAAAGTGCAGTCGCTGCCTTGGCCTTGTTCGTCGTTGCAATGCTGTGCCTAGGCGCCGGTAACGGCGCTGTATTTCAACTAGTACCGCAGCGCTTTCGCAAAGAAATTGGCGTAATGACCGGTTTGATCGGTATGGCTGGCGGCATCGGCGGTTTCCTCTTGGCTGCCGGGTTGGGCGCGGTGAAACAATCAACAGGCGACTACCAGTTGGGTCTGTGGCTGTTTGCCAGCCTAGGTATTCTCGCTTGGGTTGGCCTGTATGGGGTTAAGCTGCGCTGGAGAACTACCTGGGGTTCGGCGGCATCTACTGCTGCCCGCGTTTAATCTACGCTGCAGCTAAGTTGCCCGCGACGGTTCAACCGTCGCGGGCTTTTTGTTATTTGCCGTGAGAGCACTGCATGAGCCTGCAACTGAGTTTTGGTGAAGCCACTGCCACCGGCCC
>JBBKVZ010000019.1:0-4009 GCA_037968715.1 Pseudomonas sp. | reverse complement strand
ATCGGCAAGGGCGTAATCCGCCGCCAGGGCAACAAAGTTGCCCTGCTGGTGTTCGGCGTGCAGTTGGCTGAGGCCCTTAAGGTGGCTGACACGCTGGATGCCACCGTGGTCGACATGCGCTTCGTCAAACCACTCGACGAAGTCCTGTTGCGCCAGCTGGCCGCAGAGCATGAGCTGCTGGTCACCGTTGAAGAGAACAGCATCAAGGGCGGCGCGGGCAGCGCAGTGAGCGAGTTCCTTGCCGCCGAGAACATCCTCAAGTCAGTGCTGCACCTGGGCCTGCCAGACTGCTATGTCGAGCACGCCAAACCGGCGCAAATGCTTGCCGAATGCGGGCTGGATGCCACGGGTATCGAAGCGGCCATTCGCGCCCGCCTGCTCATTTTGTAACGCCCGGCGCAGCCACTGCGCCGGGGCGCGCCCACGCTAAAAACACCTTATTAAGCCAACATGAGCCTGTCACACGTCGGCGTGCAGGGCTTTCACTTGTCTTTGCCAAGCCCGCAGCCTATGGTGCGCGTCGTTTTTATCGACCTAGGTAAGCGCCGCTAACCCGCGCGCTTTAAACGGGAAGCAGGTGCCAAGCCTGCGCTGCCCCCGCAACGGTATCCGAACGCAGCGTCACTGCTGCGGACCCGATCGACACACCACTGGGCTCGCCTGGGAAGGTGATCGGGCCAGAACCGCGTCTAAGACGTGCGTTTTGTCGGCAGCCCGGAGACCGGCCTAGGTTGATGCGATTGGTGTTGCGGAGGGCAATCACCGTCAAGTGCAGTCGGCTGCCGGCAATTATTCGCCAGCGCAAACCTGCCTTGCCCCTGCCCTCCTCGAACGGCTTTGCCCATTTTGAGGATTGTTGATGAAACGCACACACCTAGCCCTAGCACTGACCTTACTGCCGCTTACTGCCGCCGCCGAAACAGCAGAGCCACCACAGGACGCCATCAGCCTGCCACCGCTGGTGATTACCCGCGCCACTCCCCTACAGCAGCCAGCACCCGCCAGCGTGCAGGTGATTACCCGCGACGAGATTGACAAGAGCGCTGCCAGCAACCTCATCGACGTGCTGCGTGGCCAAGCCGGCTTACAGGTTCGCGACACCCTTGGCGATGGCAATCGCGCCTCCATCAGCTTGCGTGGCTTCGGCGAAAACTCAGTCAACAACACCTTGGTAATGGTTGACGGCCGGCGCCTGAATAATCCGACGCTCAACGGTCCAGACCTTAACAGCGTGCCCCTGGCCAACATCGAGCGCATCGAGATTTTGCGCGGTGCCGGCACAGTGCTGTATGGCGACCAAGCGGTTGGCGGGGTGATCAACATCATTACCCGCGCCCCGCAAGACAATCAGGCTTATGTTGAAACCAGCCAGGGCAGCCATGACCTGGAAGCCTACCGCGGACATGCCTTTCAACAGCTTGACGCCGGTTTTTCAGCTTTTTTCAGCGGCGAAACACGCAACGCCGACAACTACCGAGACCACAACAACGCCAGCTACAGCAACGGCTTCGGCCGTCTGCGCTATGAGCATGAGAGTGGCTGGGCGCTCTACGAATACCAAAGCGTGGATGATGAACTACGCCTACCCGGTGCACTGACCATTAGTCAGCGCCGGGCAGACCGCAAAGCCAGCACGTCCAACGAATGGAACGACAACAAGACTCAGGTGCAACGCTTCGCAGCGCAGCAAAACCTCAACGAAAACTGGCTCAGTGACTTCGACTACAGCTTGCGTGACACCGATGGTGTCGGCTTTATTTCCGGCAGCCAGTTGCGCGATGGCACTCGGGTCGAAAGTCTCAGTCCACGAGTTACCGCGCACTGGGAGAATGCCCTTGGGCGCAGCGAATGGCTGCTCGGCCACGACCACATCAGCAGCGACTACCAAGCCAGCTACGCCCGCTTTGCCTCTCTCAACAGTGATGCACTACAGACCCAACGCGACTGGTACAGCCAGTTCAGCCAGCCGTTAGGGCAAGGCCTGAGCCTTAGCCTAGGTTATCGCGACAGCGAAGCCGAGGATCGCAACAAGCTCAACAGTCATCAGCATACCGACCGCGAAGGCAGTAGCAGCATAGGCCTGAGCTGGCAGGCCAACCGCCAGACCCAACTGTTTATCAAGCGCGAAGATGTACTGCGCTGGGCCAACGTCAACGAGAATGCATACGTGGAACCGGGCATCAACTTTCTCAAACCACAAACTGGCGTGTCGTGGGAAAGCGGCCTGGAGTGGAGTGATGGCAGCCAGCGCTACCAGGCCAGCCTGTACCTGCTCGATCTGGTTGATGAGCTGATGTACGACCCATTCGCCAATGGCGGCTGGGGCGCCAATATCAACCTGGACAAAACTCGCCGCGAGGGTCTGCTGCTTGAGGCCGAACGCAACTTAAGCGAGCGCCTGAGTTTGGGCGGTCAATATAGCTTTACCGACGCCAAGTACCGCGCAGGAGTTAACCAAGGCAACGAAGTGCCATGGGTTTCGCGCAACAGCGCCAGCACTCACCTGAATTATCGCCTAACTCAAGACCTGAATGCCTATCTGGAAGCGGTGTACACCGGCCCGCGCTATCTCTCCAGCGATGATGCCCACGAACTGGCGCAGGCCGGCGGCTACACCCTGTTCAATGCCGCCTTGAACTACCAATACAGCCAGTTCAACGCCAAGCTGCGGGTTAATAACCTGACGGGCAAACGCTACGACAGCTTCGCCACCTACACCCTCTATGCAGCCGGCAATCAAGCACTGTATCCAGCTCAGGAAGAGGACGTGCAGCTGAGCCTTGGCTACCGCTTCTAAACCGACGACGCTTACTCCGCGCTGGCGCCGAACATAACCTCGTAGAGTGGGCTTCAGCCCACCAAGGTCTTGCGTCAAGATACGGCGGGCTAAAGCCAACCCTACTAAATCGCTCTTCAACCCATAACGAGCACAGGGCCAAGGCTAAACCTTAGTGCGCCTTAACCAGCAGCTCACAGAGCAGCTCGGTGGCCTTGAGCATCTGCAAGCTGGGGCGCTCAAGGCCACGGTCGGGAATCGCCCAAACTTGCCCACGCTTAACGGCCTGCAGTTGTGGCCAGGCTTGCCAGGCCGCAAGTAACTGCGGCTCGCTGGTCAGAATCACTTCTGGGTCACGGGCCAGCACGGCCTCCAAGCTAATTTGTGGCGCGGCTAAGGTTAACTCGGCAAACAGATTTTCAGCCCCGCACACGGCCAGCGCATCGGAGACCACTTGCCCACCACCCAAGGTGTACAACGGTTTATCCCAGACCTGATAAAACACCCGCAACGGGGTGCCGCGCTGATAACGCTGACGTAATAATCCGAGCTGTTGGCGAAACGCTTCGGCCAACTGCTGCCCGCGTTCGCCACGCCCAACCCGCTGGGCCAGTGCAGCCACTTGATCGGCTATCTCATCCAGACTGTGCGGCTGCACTTCATACAGTTCAAGGCCGAGCTGCAGCAGTTGCTGGCGTTGCGCGGCGCTGATGCTGTCCGTCCAGAGCAGCACCAGTTGCGGCTGAAGGCTGAGCAGAGTTTCCACGTTTAGCTGACCGTATTCGCCCACGGAAGGCACATCCGCTAAAGCCAGCGGTCGATCGCGAGTGCCCAGCACGCCAACCAACTGCGCGCCGGCGCCCAGCTCCAACATAATTTCATTCAGCGCCGGAGCCAAACTCACCACCCGCTCCAGCGCGTTTGCCGGCACGGCCAACAGCAGCAAACACAAGCCAAGCAGGCGGCGCATTAGCCGAGCTGACGCGGAATACGATAGAGGTAGAGCAACACTAAGCTGGCTACCGCCAAGAGGATTAGCGGCACCGCCTCCAGCCCAGCCAGCACGGCCAAGGCGGCGATCCAGGCAGGCAAGCCGGCGGCGATAAAAGCCCGCTGACGGGTGCGCCCCAAGGCCTGCCAGGCAGTCGCTTCGGCGTCGCTGTTGCGGGCTTTTTCGGTGGCGATTAGCGCGTGTTTGTAGCGCGTGAATTGGCCCAAGCTAACAAACAACGA